>JBEIQV010000313.1:0-3700 GCA_040376335.1 Verrucomicrobiia bacterium
GGCGGCCCTGCTCGGTGAGGTCGGCTTCGTGGGCGCGCTGATCGATCGTGAAAAAGAGGTCTTCCTTCAACCGCCACATCTCCTCTTTCCGCACGTCGGTGTAGAAAGAGAGTTCCATCTTCTCGATGGCGCGGCGCTTGTCCGGGTCTTCCATCGCGCGGAGGTAGCCTTTGTTGAGCGGCTGGCCCCATTTCACTTTCACCATGACTCGCGCTGCGTCCTCGGCTTTGCCCTGCTCGAAAAGTTGGAGCGATTCGCTGGCGAGACGATTGCAGAGCATGGTCTGCTTTTTGACGATCTGTTCGACGAGCGGTTTGTATTTGTCGAACTGGTGCGTCGAGACCGTCACCGGCCCGCTGATGATGAGAGGCACGCGCGCTTCATCAATGAGGATGGAGTCCACCTCGTCCACGATGCCAAACCAGTGCCCGCGCTGGACCTGCTGCTCCTTGCTCGTGGCCATGCCGTTGTCGCGCAGATAATCGAAGCCAAACTCCGAGTTCATGCCGTAGGTGATGTCGGCTTGATACTGCTCGCGGCGAAGGTCGGGATATTGATCGTGCTGGATGATGCCGACGGTGAGCCCGAGGAATTTGTAGAGCTGCCCCATCCACTCCGCATCGCGGCGGGCGAGGTAATCGTTCGTCGTGACGAGATGCGCGCCGCGTCCGGTGAGGCCGTTGAGGAAAAGCGGGAGCGTGGCGACGAGCGTCTTGCCTTCGCCGGTGCCCATCTCGGCAATCATGCCTTTGTGCAGGCAGTAGCCGCCGATGAGCTGCGTGTCGAAATGCACCATCGCCCATGTCATCGGCTGTCCGCAGACATCGAACTGGTGTTTGCGCTCGGTGAGACGCCATGCGCCGTTTTTCGCCGCTGCGAATGCCTCGGGCAAAATCTCGTCGAGATACTTTTGCTGCTCGGCCCATTCGAGCTTCGAGAGATCGTCCTTCCACTTCGCGACCTTCGCGCGGAGTTGGTCGTCGCTGAGTGCGCGGAACTGCTGCTCCAGCTCGTTGATTTTTGCGACCATGGGTCGCAGCGTCTTGACGAGGCGTGCGTTTTTGGAACCGAAGAGTTTTTTGAGAATCCAGCCGATCATTTTTAAAGAGTATTATTTGCTGCCGGGTTTGTGCGCCGGGATTGCCGCGAGGTCCGCCGGCACTTTGTCCGGCTCGAAAGTTTCCACATTCAGTGCGATGAGCGACACGAACGGCGCACCGAAATCCGGGCGATTGCCGCCGCTGCGATCCACGAGCGTCGCGATTGCCACCACTTCACCGCCTCGCGAACGCACGATGTCCACCGTCTCCTGCACGCGACCGCCGCGCGTCACCACGTCCTCGGCGACGATGAATTTTTGACCGGGCTTGATTTCAAAATTGCGCCGCAACACGAGCTTGTCGTTTTCCTTCTCGGCGAAAATATGCGGCAGCCCGAGCGAGCGCGCCACTTCGTGCCCGACGATGAGCCCGCCGAGCGCCGGCGAGATGACCGCCTCCGCGCCCACGCCGCGCAACTTCTCCGCCAGCGCCGCGCACACACGCGCCGCCACGGTCGTCTCCTTGAGCAACAACGCGCATTGGAAAAACTGCCGGCTGTGCAGGCCCGAGCGCAGGATGAAATGTCCGTCGAGCAGTGCGTTGGTTTGCCGGAAAAGGCTGAGGATTTCTTCTTGAGTCATCGCGTTATTTTGCAGCCGTCACTTCGATCTCCACCCGCGCGCCACGTGGCAGCCCGGCGACGGCGACCGTCGAGCGCGCCGGAAACGGCTCCGTGAAATAGCGCGCATACACCGCGTTCATCGCGGCAAAATCATCCATCGTCGTCAGGAAAACCGTCGTCTTCACCACATCGGAAAAAGTCATCCCGTTCGCCGCGAGCACGCCCCGGATGTTCTCGCACACACGCTTCGCCTGCGCCGCGACATCCGCGCCCACGATTTCCCCGGACGCGGGATCGAGCGGAATCTGCCCGGCACAAAACAGCAAATTGCCGAACGCAACGGCCTGCGAATACGGGCCGACTGCCTTGGGTGCTGCATCAGTTGCGATGGTCTTTTTCATCAAAAGGGGCGCGAAACTATCAGGGGAACCTAGCCTGTCAATCCACACGCCCAGAGGGGGTGTCCTAATCTTATTCTTATTCTTCATCCTATTCCGGGTGGCGCTTTCTAAAGCAGGCGGATTAAGAATAGGATTAAGAATAAAATTAGGACATAGCCGCCCAGCGGATGAACAGCGTTCTAACCCGCGACTGCCCCCGCCGTGAACGCCGTGGACTCCGTGCGAGGCATTTCTTCCTCGCGCCAAGCCGCCAAGCCGCAAAGCCGCAAAGTCCCACGCAAGGCGCGCTAACAAGCCAGCCCGCGAAAGCACTGGGGACGCCTTGTAGTGCGGTGGCAAGCGAAGCGCGACACCGCCTTGGAAGCGCCCCGTCCGGGTATAAGGCGCGCGTGGTTTTGCAGGGAGAGGCCGATGAGGAATTCGCTCCGTTGCCCCGCTTGCGAAGGCGGCGTGGCGCAGCCGCTTCCCGCCGCACTACAAGGTTCGCGCCCCGCCGCGAACATTCGCGTTGCCCAATCCCATCATTTCCGCAAAAACTCACACCCATGCACTTCCCGCCCCGAGATCTTTCAACGATTCCGTTGCCCATAAAGGCCCTCACAAACACAGCACTTCTGTTTGTGAACCACTAGGCGACTCCGCGCATCATGCTCGATGAAATCAAACTTCCTGGAATGGAAGCTCTGCTTGAGCATCGCACTTCGACGAGTGCTGTCTTTACCTTGCTCGGACCGGACGACGGACACGGTTCGCCAGTCGTCGGCTCTCTCGATCTCCACTTCCCTTGTGAGGACAGAGGCTTTCTGTGTGCCACGCTTGCCATCGACGATTCGTTTCCGTTTAGCACGACGCCCCGCGATTTCGCAGCGATCCTCTTTTCGCAGCTTCAACTCCCAAGTGACACGCTTTGGGACCTTAGATTGTGGCGGACTCAGACCGGACAGACAGACAACAACGATCCACGCGTATTCCGCCGATGATCTATCCCGAATCAACGTCGCCTATGCGCTGCAGTGAACCGCTCAGATTGGGGTCGTTAGGCCACTGAGACACCACTGTGCAATCTGACTCTTCAACCTCGCGCTTTGGGCAGTTTCTCATCCTGGGGCTGGCCGTCCTTGCTTACGCAGTGGCTATACTCGTCTTTGGTCGGCGTGCTGGCATTTCCGAGTTCGTCGGTGAATTGTTTTCGTGGCCCAGCGTCACTAAGTGGTTCATCGCGTATTCGGTGCTCTACTTCACCGGCGCGGTGCTGCTCGCGCTTTGCATCCGGTCTCGCACACCAAAGGCATCGATCAGTGTCCGGCGCAGTCTTGCAACTTGCGGCTTCGTTTCACTTATCCTTGGCGGCTTCGCTGTTTACGCCGTCCTCGACAACCTCGCATTCAAGCTTCTGGCATGAACGACCAATGGCCTAATCAGGTGCTGCAGCGCCGCTGAGCTTGGGGGCGTTAGGCGGCAACATTCCATTTCACATCAACCCCCAAACACAATGAACATACTGCCATTGCTCGCAACAGGCACAAAAATGACCGAGATCATCACCATGGTCATTATTGCGCTCATCGTCTTGGCCGCTGTGCGCTCCCGATAAACGCTTTTGTTCGCAGTGCTTACCACGTTGTCGCAAGCACGAC
>JBEIQV010000094.1:0-10963 GCA_040376335.1 Verrucomicrobiia bacterium
GCTGCGGCCATTCGCGATGAAGTCCTCGGCGAGCTTGGTGAGGCGCGCGACGACTTCGGGATTGGCGGACTGCACGTTCGTCGTTTCGCCGATGTCCGCGCTGAGGTCGTAGAGTTGCACTTCAGGCAGTCCGTTCTTTTTCGCCTCGGCGTCGCCGGGTTTTCCCCAGCCGCCGCTGCCGTGGCAAAATTCCAGTTTCCACTTCCCTTGCCGGATGGCGAATTTCCCTTCGATGCTGTGATGCATGACCGCTTCGTGCAATGGTGCGGTGTCCTTGCCGAGCAGCGCGGGCAGGATGCTCACGCTGTCCTCCGCTGCGGTGTCTGGAAGTTTCGCGCCGAGGATTTCTGCGCACGTCGCCATCAGGTCGGTGTGGCAGATCACCTGCGTGCTTTGCGAACCCGCTTTCACTTTCGCCGGCCAGCGCACAATGAACGGCACGCGATGTCCGCCGTCCCAAATGTCCGCCTTGTAGCCACGGAATTGCCCGCTCGGGAAATGCCCCTGCGATTCCAGTTTCGCCGCGCCCACGTAGGGCGCAAAGCCGTTGTCGCTCGTAAAAATGAGCAGCGTGTTATCGGCGACGCCCGCTTTTTTAAGCGCAGCCATCACCTCGCCGAGCGCCCAGTCCGTCGCCATCACAAAGTCACCATACGCGCCGAGTCCGCTTTTGCCCTGCCACTCCTTCGTCGGCACGATGGGCGTGTGCGGCGACGTCAGCGGCAGATAGAGAAAGAACGGTTTCTTCTCCGCAGCGCGCTGCGCGATGGTCTCGGTCGCCTTTCGCGCGAGCGTCGGCAGCACATCCACCGCCTCGAAGCCCGGAGCGGCGGGGCCTTTGCGCATCCATTGCTTCGTCGCGGTCGGCGCCTCGGTGTAGCGATCATTTTCGATGAAAGCGAACGGCGGCATGTCGAGCGACGCGCTGATGCCGAAGAACGTGTCGAACCCGCGCGTCGTCGGCCCGTCCGCGATGGCGTCGCCGAGGTGCTGTGCGTCCGGCAGCGTCATGCCGAGATGCCACTTGCCGATGCACGCCGTCGCGTAGCCGTGCTGCTTGAGAAAAGCCGCCACCGTCAGCCGCTCCCGCGCAATCAACGCCTTGCTTTCCCCAAAAAGCACCCCGCTCTGCAAATGCGTCCGCCACGAATAACGCCCCGTCAGCAACCCATAGCGCGTCGGCGTGCATACCGAGGAACCACTGTGCGCATCCGTAAAAACCATCCCCTGCCCCGCCAGACGATCCGCATTCGGCGTCGCAATCTTCCCCCGCTGCGGATTGAGAAAATGCACATCCCCGTAGCCGAGATCATCGCAGAGCACATACACGATGTTCGGCTTGTCCGAAGACAGCGCATCAGCGGCGTGAACCGCATCCAGCGGCGAAAGCAAAAGCAGCACGAGCAAGGCGAGCGTATTCTTCATGGTGCCTTTTGTTCCGCCGCGTCTGCTTTTACGAGGGAGAATATATAGCGCCATTGCTGCAAATGAATGATCCCTACGGCAAACCAACACTTCCGCTAAAGAAGCGATAACTTTTCAATGCACGCCACATTACTCAGAATCAATGGGCCTCCTCTGTTAAAGATCATCCCCTCCCCGCGAGAAATCGCATGAAACTTCGAGGTGCATGTGATGCCATATGCAAAGTAAAGTAATGTAGTTCGCGCAATGTTTGAATTCATCGTCAAGAATGTCACACCCGGCTAGCAGTGTGTTCGTCTATGAAATTCTATTTTCCAACGAATAAGGAACGCTGGGTGATGAATGCGATTCGCAAGAGTTTTCTTTGCGTCGCCATTTTCGTGCTGCCAATGGCGATACGCTGCGATGCGGACACGGTTTTTGTGAATGGCGAAGTCGTGACGATGGACGCGCGGGGGACGGTGGCGGAGGCGGTGCGTGTGGGAGAAAATGGACGGATTCTGGTGGCGGGAAAGCGGGATGCGGCGATGGTGAAGGATGCAGTGGTCGTGGATTTGCACGGGCGCACTTTGCTGCCGGGATTTTATGCGGCACATGATCATTTTCCCTCGTGGGGAAGCAGGAGGCTGGATTCCGCCGACCTGAACAGTCCGCCAATCGGCTCGGTGACGACGATGGCTCAGTTGCAGGATGCACTGCGAGAGAGGGCGAAGAAACTCCCGCCCGGAGCGTGGCTCGTGGGGCATGGGTATGACGACACGCTGCTCGCCGAAATGCGGCACCCTAATCGTGCGGATCTGGATGCAGTTTCCACGACGCAGCCGATCTGGATTGTGCATACATCCGGGCATCTCGGCGTGGCGAATTCGCTGGCGTTAAAAATGGCCGGCATCACGCGCGACACGCCAAACCCGAAGGGCGGTATCATTCAAAAAGACGCGAGTGGCGAGCCGAGCGGGGTGTTCGAGGAATGTGGCGGGCTGGTCGGGCAGTTGATCCCGGCACCCGACGAAGCGCAGCGTCTGGAGGCAATCAAGGTATGCAATGCGCACTATCTCTCGAAGGGTGTGACGACGGCGGTGATCGCGGGCACGACTTTGCAGGCGGTGGAGGATTTGGAGAAGGCGCGCGAGGCGGGTGCGCTGGTGCTTCGCACGAAAATCATGCTGGCGGAAAATCGTCTGCTACCAGCGTCACCGCGCGATGGGTTGACAGCGGTGAAGATGGGCCAGGATGGTTCGATTCAGGGCTACACGGGTTATTTGTCAGCGCCGTATTCTGTGCAGCGCGCGGGCCAGACGGAGTATCGGGGTTTTCCACGGCGTCCGCTGGTGGAATTGATCGAGCTGGTAAAAAAGTATCACCGCAACGGCTACCAGATCGCGATTCATGCCAATGGTGACGCCGCCGTTGACGATGTGCTGACAGCTTTTGAATCAGCGCAACGCGACTTTCCGCGAAGCGATGCGCGTTTCCGCATCGAACATTCGCAGACGGCACGCGAGGATCAGTTGGATCGCATGAAGACACTCGGCGTCACGCCATCATTCTTCGTGGGGCACGTGTTTTACTGGGGAGATCGGCATCGCGACATTTTCCTCGGGCCGGAGCGCGCAGCGCGGATCAGCCCGCTGGCATCGGCGCAGAAACGCGGAATCCGTTTTACGATTCACGACGACACGCCCGTCACACCGGTCAATCCTCTGATGCTCGTTTGGGATGCAGTGAACCGCCAGACACGCAGCGGAGCGACACTCGGACCGGAGCAACGCATCGCCGTCCTTGATGCGCTGCGCGCCGTCACGAGCGACGCCGCATGGCAGAATTTCGAGGAAAAAGACAAGGGCAGCATCGAAGCCGGCAAGCTGGCTGATTTTGTAATCCTCGACCGGAATCCGCTGACGGTGCCAGCGATGGAAATTCGCAACATCTCCATCCGCGAGACAATCATCGGAGGCCGCACCGCATGGCGGGAAAAGTAGAACTGCGCCTCTATTTGTAAGCCGACACCGGCTTGGGGACGACGCCGAGTTCTTTGTAGTTGAAGCCACTTTCCAGTGGCTTGTAGGTGCCGACGACTTCCACGCTGCGTGTCGGCGTGATGGCGGATTCCATGCCCATTCCCCAATACGCGGCGTTGATGATGAGGCGGCGCAGGCCGGCGGATTCGAGGTCATGGCCGCTGCCCATCGTGGATTGAAAGACGCGGGCCTTTTTCCCCTCGCTCGTCTGCCAATACTTGAACCACGCGACCGGCAGCGGCTCGAGTTTTGGATTTGGAGCGTCGTCGTGTTTGCGACCCAGAAGCGGCTGGCCCCACACGAGCGCGGTGCAACCCTCGGGCAGGCTGCCGCCTTCTTTGTAAGTGCGGTAAACGTCGGATTTTCCCCAGATGTCGCTCACGCCGGTGAGGATGGGGTGGTTCTTTTGCTCCGCGACGATGATGCCGCGCGTGGAGTCGGCCTGCCAGTTGCCGTGGTGATTCATGAAACTGCCGCCGAGCACGTCGTTGCCCCAGTTCACCTGCTTGCCGTTGATCTTGTAAGGCAGCGCGCCGTGGAAGCCGTGGTTCGCCGTGCGCAGGGCGATGATGGGCTTGCCGGAATCCACATACTTCACGATGAGTTCGCGCTCGGGCATGGGGAGCGTGAGCAGTCGGGCAAAGAAGATGACGAGGTCGGCGGAAGCAAGCTGCTCAAGTCCGGGGATGTGGTGTTCTTTGAGCGGCTGTCCCTTTTCGGGATACACCGGCATCGTCGGGTCCACCTCGCCCTTTTCATTCACGCCAAAAAGCACCGTGCAATCAAAGCCGTGATGCGTGCTGAGAATCTTCGCCATCATCGGCATGGATTGCTCGCTGCGATATTCCTGATCCGCCGCGATGAGCACGATGCGCTTCCCCTTCCCCGGCCCCTCGCCGCCGGGATACGTCAGCCATTGCGCGTCATCAGCATTGGCGCAGCCGCAGGATAAAATGAGAGCGATGGAAGAGATGAGACGGCGGAGTGGATTGGGCATGGTTTTGATGGAGCGTGGTTAGTTCTTCGGGATTTCGTTCACCGTGTAGTAGGCCTTTTTGTGCAAAAGGCGCTGGCCGTCCGGTGCGGTGATTTTGCCTAGGTCGAAGTCGTGGATGTGGTCTTCGGTAATTTTGTCGAGATGCACATAGACGGAGAGGCCGTCGGCAGAGGGCACGGCTTCAGTGACGCGCGGGGTGGTCTGGTCCACTTCGGGGCTGCCATAGGCGCCGTGGTAGATGTGCGTGTAGGTGGTGATGTTGTAGTTGTCGGGACGCGCGGCGGTTTGTTTGTCCACCGGCTTGGTGAAGGTGATGAGGAATCCGTCTTTGCGGATGTTGATTTCCTTGATCTCGAAAGGGACGACGCCATTCCAATCAATGCGCTGAAGTGCGAAAGGCACGGTGCCGCGCACGGGCCACTGACGGCTGGTGGTGAAGCCGCCGGCGACGAGCTGGCCTTTCGGCGAAAACTCGAGGTTCATGATGCCGGTGGCGAGGCCTTCGCGGAATGGGTAACACGCGCCCTGCCACACGCCGTTCACCTGCTCGGTCGTGGCGCGCAGGATGATGCTCTGCGTGTAGTCGCCGAGGAAAAGCTGGCCGTCGAACGGACCGAATTTTCCGCCGGTCTTGTTGAGGCGGAAACCGGAGATGGAGCGTCCCATTTTGATATACGGAAACTTCACGGCAGGCGGGACGAGTTCTTTCACGCGCTTCTTTTCCGCACCCATGCGCGAGCCGCTCATCGGCTCCAGCGCGGGCGCTTTCATGCCGGGGACGTAGGGATACCAGTTGTAGCTCGCGGGGTGGCCGAGGAATGCACCGGGCTTGATGTGCTTCAGCGAACAGCAGCCATTCCACGGGCCCTGGCTCTCGATGACAAACATCGCACCCTCGGCGTTGGCGCCCGTGCCGCCGGGGCTGCGGAGGCCGCTGCAAATGGGAATCATCTTTCCATCCGGCGTCACTTTCACCGCCCAGCCACGGAAAAGATTGTGCGATTCGTAGGAGCCGCTGAGTCCGAGCGAGACGTAGATATTGCCCTCGGCGTCGGGCTTGGAGCCAAAGGCGAACTCGTGTCCCTCGGCGTAGCCCCAGTTGTTCGTGAGCGTGTCGTAGTTGTCGGCGACTCCATCGCCGTCGGTGTCCGTGATCCGCGTGACCTCGCCCCAAGTCGTGGCCGTCATCGCACCGTCCTTCCACGAGAGCGCGAAAATTTCATCCTGCCCGCTGGCGAAGAGGTGATACTCCGGCTTCGGCGGCGAATCGAATGCGCCCTTCACGAAATAGATGTCGCCCCGCCGCGTGCCCACCGCGAGTCGTCCATCCGGCAGAACCTCCAGCCCGCCCGGACGCATCGGCACCGTGGACGGGATGGGGATGTTTACGATGGGGTAATACTTCGCCTCCTCCGCACCCGTGCCCCACATCTCGCCGAGGTCATCGTCCGCGCAAAGAGTCGGCGCGAGCGCGAGTGCAGCTAGAGCGATGATGGAATGTTGATATTTCATTTTCTATGCGGTGCGAAAACAACGGGCATGAGTTTACTTTGCCGACATCCCGAGCTGGTCGAAGAGGAAGGCGAGGACGTCGGCTTTCTGTGCGATTTTTTCGGTGAGAGCGGTGCCCATTCCGTGACCGGATGAGGAACTCAGCCGGACGAGGATCGGATTTTCGGATGCGGTGACTGCTTGCAAACGCGCGGTCATTTTCCGCGAATGCGCAGGGTTCACGCGTCCGTCGGTTTCGCCGGCGAGGAAGAACACGGCGGGGTATTTGGTGCCGTCCTTTACGTTGTGGAATGGCGAGTAGGCGTGGAGTGCGCGGAATTGTGCAGGGTCTTTGACGGTGCCGAATTCGGTGACGTTGAACGCGCCGTTGGGATCAAGTTCGACGCGGAGCATGTCGTAGATTCCGACGTGAGCAACGACTGCACGGGCGAGTCCCGGGTTTTGTGTGAGGAATGCGCCCATGAGCAGGCCGCCGTTGCTGCCACCTTCGACGGCGAGTTTATCGGAACGCGTGTATCCCCGAGCGATGAGGTGTTTCGCGCACGCCGCGAAATCGTCGAACACGTTTTGCTTTTTCGTGAGGTTCCCTGCGAGATGCCACTCTTCACCGTATTCGCCACCGCCGCGGATATTGGCGACGACGTAGATGCCGCCACGGTCGAACCACAGGCGATGCTCGAAATTAAAGCCCGGTCTCATGCTGATGCCGTAGCCGCCGTAGGCGTAAAGAAGCGTGGGATTGTTGCCGTCGAGCTTCGTGCCTTTGCGGCGCAGGATGTTGACGGGGACTTTTGTGCCGTCCTTGCTGATGGCGAATTCGCGCACCGCTTCAATGTCGCTGAAGTCCACAGGCGAGGTGTTGAAAAGCGCGGTCTTTTTCACTTTCTCCGCATCATCCTTCGCGGCGGGATCGTAGATGTAGCACGCAGAGGGTTCGGTGTAGCTCATCTGGCGGAAAAGGATGCGATCATCGCCCGGGCGGTCTTCCAGCGCGAGAATCTGTCCAATGCCCGTCATGCCCGCACCGTTCGCTTCCTTCGTCGTGCGCAGATAGCCGGTGGCACCATTTTTCGTTAATTCGACGAACTGAATTCGTGACGGACCGCCGACGAGTTCAGAAATGAAAAGGTAATTTGCCGTGAGCGTCATGCCCTCCATCACGCCGTCGCCCTCGGGCACGAGCACCTCCGCATCTGCAAGCGTCTTCGATGCATCGAGCGTCATGCGGAGAATTTTTCCGCGTGGCGCATCTTTCACTGAACGCAAGTAAAGCGTTGCGCCGTCACATCCGATTGCCACGCGTTTCACACCGTCCTCGAAACGCGTAATCTGCCGCCACTTCGCGCCGTCGCCGTCCTTCGTATCGAGCACGTAGTGCGCATATTCACCGCCGTCGCCATTTGCCACGGTCGCGGTCAGCCAGCGCCCGTCGCGGGAGGAATCGAGATCAATCTCAGCGATGCGCGGAAAATCACGTCCAGCGGAGTATTTGTCATCACTCTCGGGCGTGCCGAGTTTATGAAAATATATCTGTTGGAAGAAATTCAGATCAGCATCGGGTCTTTCGCCTTTGTGCGGATAGCGGGTGTAGAAAACCGCCTTTCCATCGGGCGTCCACGCCACGCTGCCGCCGCCCGTGGGATATTGCACACGGGCGATCCTGTCGGGCAGATGCTCTCCGTTTTCCGTCCGGTAAAAGTGCAACGTGCCTTCTTCACTGCCGTGTTCGGAAAGACAAACCGCGATCAATTTTCCATCGGGCGACGGCACGAACCAATCCATCGCCACCTGTCCCTTCGGCTCGATCTCATTCGGATCGAGCACGACTTTCTCCGACGCGAGATCGTCCGCCGATGCGAGCGTAACGAGCAACCGCTGCTGCTTCGGAGGCTGAAACTTCAGCGCAAAAAGTCGGCCCGGACGCGACACGAGACCGCTGTGCGACGGCGTGTCCTTTGCATAAAGCGCTGTGAGCTTCGCCTCGATCTTCACACGCTCCGCCCGCGCATCGAGCCAGGCCCGTGAGTGTTTGTTCTGAGCATCCGTCCACGCCTTCACCGCTGGCGAACCCGCTTCCTCCAGCCAGCGATATTCGTCCACGACTTTGACGCCGTGATACTCGTCAGTGACGGGTTTCGTTACAGTTTGCGGAGCAGCGGAAGCGATGGACATGGCGATGATAAAATAGGTGAGAAGCGACAACTTCATGGAAGGCAGATATGACAAAGGCTCACGATCCGAGCAGGAGCAAATTCAGGATTCACCATTGGTATTCGAGTGTAAGCGTGGAGCGGCCTTTTGGCAGCGTGAGGGGGATGAGCACGTCACCGTTTTCGCCTTCTCGGACGATTCCCTTGTGGTCGCTAGTGATGCGGAGCTGGAGCTTGTCTGATGTGAATGTGCGCTCAGATTGTGCACTGATATTTTTGCCAGCGGCAGCGCGGAAATAGAACGGTGTTTGCTCGGCGGGTGTATCGAAACGGAGTGTGCGTTTGAAGTAAGCTTTGCCGTCCTTGTCACGCACGTCCTCGAAGAAATCCTCCACCGCGATTTCGCCGTAGTGGAAGAGGAAAGTTGGGCGGCGCGCGGCGTCGAGATGGTAGCCGCGGAACTGGTATCCGTGATCTTGCGGGAAGGCGTGATTGGTTTTGCTTTTGTAGGGCCAGTGGTCATCCATCGACTTCAAACGGTGAAATGGAATGCCGGGCGGAAACGAAATCGTGTCGGTGCCTCGCGGATGGAAGGAACCCATGTCCACGTTGGCAAAGTCGCCTTTCCAAATTTGTCGCAGCGTCATTTCGCCGGAGTCGAATGCGAGGTTGATGCGCTCGGGATAGCCCACGCCGATTCCGCGGTATCCAGCAGGGCTGCGACCACGGCAAAGCTCCGTGGTGTCGCTCACGCGCAGTTCGTTCGACTGTCGTGAAAGCCCGGCTGGCTTCTTCGCGCGGATGCCGTCTTCGAGATAAGACCACAGCGCTTCGATTTGCTGCGCGGTGTCGCCACCGAGAATGGCCGGACGCGTGGATTTTCCATCGGGCCAGAAGCTCGGCATGATGACCGTGGGGTGAAAGCGCGACGGCTGGCGCATGTAGAGCGCGAACCAGTTTTTCTGGAGCCGCTCGGTCACGCGTCCGATGTCCAGCGCACTCATCTCTCCGGATTTCTGTCCGTTGAATTCGTGACATGCGATGCAACTCAGTCCGTTGGTGCCGATCATTTCGTAGCCGGCTGCTTTCGATTCCTGAATGTTCGCGACTTTCGGTAGCACGACAGTTTCGAGTTGATCTACTTTTCCAAATAATTCTACGAGGTGCCCGACGTTGGCCTCGCCAAATTGCGGCATTGCCGCGTCCACATAATCGCGCTGGCGTTTGCCGTGCAAAAGAACCTCCGCGATCCACTCGGGCTTCAGCTTTGCACCGACGTGCGAGAGCGGCGGTGGAATACGGCCCTGATCGCCGAGGCCCGGTTGAGTGCCAGTGAAGAGCGCATTGCGCTCCGGGGCGATTCCACCAAGGCCTGTGCGTTCGTGGCAGGCGATGCAGTTGAACGTGACGAGCGTCTTGACGATTTGCTGTTTGTCGTCGAGCTGCGGCTTTTCAACGATGGGCAGCGCCTTCGTGATCCATGCACGCTGCTCCGCTGTGAGATCGAAGCGCGGCCACACGCCGGCGGCTGCGCTGAGACATCCGCGAGTTGCGTCGAGCTTCGCAAATGCGATAGCGGGTGCGGCGGGAACTTTCAGATCGTCGTGGCAATTCGCGCAGCCGAGTTTTGCGAATTGCTCGCGTCCGCGCGCAGCGAGTTCGGCGTCCACTTTCCAAGACTCGAAGGGCGCGATGGGTTTGTCGGAAACCGAAAGCATCGCCGAGGGAATCGGCCCGCGCGCAAACTGCGGCCCTACCATTTCGCACGAGAACTTCGGATTTTGGCCGGTGTGAAAATACGTGAGCTGTAGTTTATGCCAGCCCGCCGCGAGTTCGACGGCACCTTCCAATTCCTTCACGCCACGCCGGTCGCTCGGTTCTTGTTGGATGATTGGTTTTCCATCCACCAGCAGCGAGCCGCCGTTCATTTTCAGGAAAAACGTGTAACGCCCGGCGTTTGCGATGTTCACCCAGCCATCGTAGCGAATCGCCGAGTGATGCTGGGGCTTGCCCAGACTCTCCAAGTCAAAATCTTTCACATGGCCGGCCCGCTCCGCCGTCACCTTGTCGCTCTCCAGTCCCTCCCACACTTGCCCACGATACAGTGTGTATTTCAGCGAACCCGGCACGAGTGTATTTTGCAAAAGATAGTGAGCGATGCGCTCCACATCCTGCCCGCCCAAGCGCAAATCCGGCATTCTCCCCGATGGCCGGCTCGTGTGCGGCTGGCGCAGAAAATCAACGAGGCTCTTGAAGCTGTATTTTTTCTCCAGCGCCCCCAACGGCACTGAAGTCTTCGCGAGTGACTCCACGCCTTTCTCGTCACGTGGCGAGTGACACGCTGCGCATCCCCGCGAGTGAAACAACCGCTTTCCGTGTTCCGCCGCGACGTCATCCGGCGGCTGTAATGCGAAATCGTTCTTTTTTAGCGAAAGCAAAAAGTGCGTCAGCGCAGTCGCTGTTTCTTTCCTTTCCGCATCGCTCAATCGTCCCAGCAAATCCGGCATCGTCGTGCCGGGCTTGATACTGTGGGGATTGCCGATGAACGACTCCATGTAAGCGGGATTTTCGCGTGAGCCGACATCGGAAAGCCGAGGCGCTTTCTTCGAGCGCACGGCGAGCGACGGATCGCCCCCATGACATGCCACGCAATTCAACTCCTCAACCAACACCAAACCCTTCATCTCCGGTTCGAGCTTGCTTGATGTAACGCCAGCAACCATCGGCTCCGCAATTGCCAGCGATACGGCGCTGAGCAGCAGCATGGCTCCGAGGATGAACGGCGTGGTTTTTTTTGACATGATTTCTACAGATTACTTTGGCGCACGTCGCACTCTCCACAGTCAAAGTTGAAGAGA
>JBEIQV010000394.1:0-2394 GCA_040376335.1 Verrucomicrobiia bacterium
AAAGAAGACACAGCGAAGGCGGATCTAAACCGTGGCGCGCTGGCAGACTCCGCCGCCCAGTTCATTCGCGCCTACGAGATGCTCGGCGAACGGAAATACCTCGATGCCGCACTTAAGACGGCGGATTTCTTCCTCCAAGTGCAGCAGCCCGCCGGGCATTTTCCCACCGGGGCCACCATCGAACGCGGCGGCAAGGCCACAGCCGGCGGAGGCAAGTGCCCGCTCGAAGAGGTCCGCATGGAGGACGGCTATCAATTTCGCCCCTTTGCGCTGCTGATGCACGCGCACCGACTCACCGGCGAAAAGAAATACTTCGACGCTGCAAAGAAACTCGCCGACCTCGTGACACAGCGCATCCAACATCCCGAGTGGGGCTGGTGCCCCACGGAGTTCGACACGCGGACCGAGGGTTCCGCCGACCAGCAGAAGGAGTCGAGCGGCGTTTATGGCGTCCGCGGTGGCGGTTCCTACGCCGACGCCTGCACGACCGACGGATTCCGCATCTCCGTGATCATGTATCACGCGACCGGTGACAGGAATTATTTGAAAAGATCCGCCCAACTCGGGAAGTGGCTCTTTGCCACGCAACTCGGCAAAGGCGAAGTGCGTGGCTGGGCCGACAACTTTAACTCCAAAAACGAACCAGTCCCCGCCCGCAATTTCGAGGGCCTGTCAATCGATCCCCGCAACTTCAACCGCTACATCGCAACCCTGCTGACTTGGATTTACGCCATGACCGGCGATGAAAAATACGGCAAACTTTTCATGGAGTCCTACACATGGCTCAAAGCTCAGGAACAGCCCGACGGCTGGGCCGCCGAGTATTCCTACGAAGGACTTCCGGTGTGGAGCCAGGACTACAAGACCTATCGCTACGACCAGTCCCAGACGTGGCCCGAAAAGCTTATGCATGTGGAGATCCGTGACGGGAAGCCGTGGTATAACCGGGTCAAAGTGCAGATGGACGACAGCAAAATCATCCACGACTTAATTCAAAAAGGCGGGATTGAAACGCTCGTGCAATGGCACAAAAGCCCAGTTCAACTCAGCGACGAACAATATCTCGCCGCCCGTCTTGCCGCCGCAAAACGCTGCACCGACGAACAACTGACCGTGCCTCTGCAAAACCTGATCGAACCCGGCAAGCAAACCACCGTCCAAGCCAACTATCTGGAACGCGTCCGTCTTCGCCTGGCCGCGCCCGACGCAAAAGGATTACCCCCAAGCGACTCCATCGGGCGAAAAGAAATGACCCGCCAAAGCTGGCACGGCCCCCACACATGGGCAGAGCCATACCACCCGCCCTTCGGCTGGGCGAGCTGGCAGTATGTATGGGACGCCCGTCTTGCACTCGGATTGATTAAAGCCGACACCATAGCCAGCGGAGGACGCGGTCTGGAAATCATGCACCTCTGGCCCGCATGGGACGTGATGGGCGACTGGACCACCCGCTGCATCAAAGTGGAAAACTGGCTCAAAGTGCCGCTGCCCGCCGTAGGTGATCGAAAATAATTCCAGAAGATTGCATTACTCCTCTCGAACGACTGGAGGCACCGCACGCGTGATGAAATCCGCACTACTTGTCTCGATGATTTTTCTGAGCCTGCACGCACTCGCACAAATCCCTCAACCAACGGACGCGCCCAAACCTTTGAAGCCCGAGCAAAGCGCGGCGGCGTTCAAGTTGCCGGAGGGTTTTCGGATGGAGGTCGTCGCCAGCGAACCGCTCATCGCGTCGCCGTCGGCGGTGTGCTGGGATGAGCGTGGGCGGATGTTTGTGAGCGAGTTGCACGGCTACAATCTCGCGGGGCAACTGGACATCGAGGAGTTGAACAAGACGGGGACGCTGGACACGAAGGTGCGCCGGGTGCAGGCGGGGGAGAAGTTTAAGCAGGCGGCGGATGCGGGCACTTTCGGGGTGGTGAAAGTGCTGCGCGACACGGAGGGCGATGGGCGCATGGATGCGGCGGAAGTGTGGGCTTCGGATTTGCCGCCGGTCTATGGACTCGTGCCCGCGCGCGGCGGGGTCATCGTCGCCTGCGCGCCGGACATTGTCTTCCTCGCGGACCGCGATGGCGATGGCCGGGCCGAGGTGCGGGAGAAACTGTTCAGCGGTTTTCCGACCGGCGAGCTGGAGCGCGGCATCAATGCACCGCAGTGGGGCGCGGATGGCTGGATTTATTTCGGACGCGGCTGGGGCGGTGGAAAAATCACGGGGCCGCATCTGGTTGCGCCCGTCCAGTTGCCCGGCACCGACTTTCGTATTCGCGCAGACGGCAGCGCGATTGAACCAGTGACTGGCAACACGCAGACCTTCGGCTTCGCGATGACGGAAGCGGGTGCACGTTTCACGGTGACGACGACTTCTCCCGGTATCAGCATCGCGCCGATTCC
>JBEIQV010000215.1:0-5833 GCA_040376335.1 Verrucomicrobiia bacterium
CGGCTGCGGCTGCGGCTCCGACTTTGAGCGGGGAGCGGTCGAGGAGGGTGAATGTCGCGCTGCCGTGGCCCGCGACGACGTGCTGGTTGGTGACGACGAATTGCTTGCCTGCGATGGTGGCGACGAAGCCGCTGCCGGCGCCCTCTTTGTCCTCAACGAAGACGAGGCTCTTGGAGTATTCGCGGAGGAGTTCTGCGGGGCTGGCGTCGGCGTCGGCTGCTCTCGCCCAAGAGCAGAACAACGCGAACAGGAAGGTGAGGAGAACCTTCATTCGCTAGATCCATGTGCCGTCGGGAATGACTGCGTTCTTTGGTATGATGACGATGCCGTCGCGGACATACCAGCTTGGCCGCTCGTTGCCGTCGCTCCATCGCACCAATGGGCCGTCGCAGTTTTCGCCCTTGCCCTCGGGGGTGATGACGACGCCGTTTCCGATGCGCGCGTTTTTGTCCACGATGGCGTGGTCCACGATGGTGTTTTCGCCGATGCCGAGTGGCGGCTGGCCTGTGTCAGCAGGGCGGTTGTCCTCATAGTGGTCGGCTCCCATGACGATGGAGTTTTTGATCGTGGAGCCGCTCTTGATGATGCTGCGCACGCCGATGATGGCGCGTTCGATGTGTGAATCGCAGATCATGCAGCCATCGCTAATGATGGCTTGTTTGACGGTGGCTCCGTTCACGGTGCTGCCGGGGAGAAAGCGCATGTGGGTGTAGATGGGAGCGGCTGCATCGAAGAACGAAAAGGCCGGCTGCCGTTTGGTGAGAGCGAGGTTTGCATCGAAGAAGGAACGGATGGTGCCGATATCCTCCCAGTATCCCTGATAAATGTAGGCCTGCACGCGGCTGCTGTGGATGGCTTCGGGGATGATGTTTTTGCCGAAGTCTATGTGTTTGTTGTCGAGCGCAGCGCGCAGTGCTTCGCGATTGAAAACATAAATGCCCATGGATGCCTGATAGAGGTCGGCGTCCTCGGGGTGCCCGAGTTCCTTCAATAGCGATGGAGGAATGCGAAGACTGTCGAGCACTGCGGGGTCTTTCGGTTTCTCGACGAATTCGATGATCCGCCTGTCCTTGTCCGTGTGCATAATGCCGAAGCCCGTCGCGTCATTTCGCGATACAGGAATGGTGGCGATGGTGATGTCGGCTTTGCTTTCGATGTGCTGCTCAAGCACCGCGCGGAAATCCATGCGGTAAAGCTGATCGCCGCTGAGGATGACGTAGTATTCGTAGGGCAGGCTGAGAAAGTCGGGGAGATTCTGGCGCACGGCGTCTGCGGTGCCTTGATACCAACCGGAGTCGGTCGGGGTTTGCTGCGCAGCAAGAATTTCGACGAAGCTGCGGGAGAACTGATCGAATTTGTAGGTCGCCTGAATGTGGCGGTGCAGCGAGACGCTGTTGAATTGCGTGAGCACGTAGATGCGACGCAGGCCGGAGTTCAGGCAGTTGGAAATCGGGATGTCCACCAGACGGTATTTTCCGGCGAGCGGCACGGCGGGCTTTGAGCGATCCTTGGTGAGTGGATAGAGTCGTGTCCCCGCGCCGCCTCCCATGATGATGGCGAGTGTTTTATCGGAGACTGACGGAAGACGAAGATTCGGCATGGCAGTGCCAAAGATAGAGCAATGACGATACGCGAGGCGAGTGACAAAAATCGTTTCGCAGAAATCTTACTTTAAAAAGCGCCCGAGATTTTCCTGCTCCCAGCCAATCGCTGCGCGGTAATGGCGGAATTTTTTCTCCCGTGAATTAAAACCTTCATGATGGACGATGCGACGCCCGGCGCTGTCGTATTTGTCGGGCACGAAAGCGTGGAGCATTTCGTGATAGACGACGTATTCGATATACCAGCGCGGCACGAATTCGCGGTCGAGCAGCGGATGGATGCGGATGAGCCTGTCCTCCTCCTGGATGCTTCCAAAGACGATGTAGCTCTCCGGTTTCTGACGACGGCGTCGCCCCCATGTGATCGTGTAGTTGCGCAAGCGATTGCGAAAATAGCGGTGATTGATGCGATCGAAGATCGCCTGCAAATCGAAATGCTTTCCTTCCGTGCTAAACTCAAACTGCCGCTGCACTGCGCCCCGCGGCATAAGCGAGTGACGTTTCCGCACGGGTTTGCGTGTGGGTTTCCTCTTCGCTGGCTTTTTGTGTCGTGTGCTCATGGCCGGAAATTGCTGCTCCAAGATAGACGCAGCCTCCATTGCCACAAGTGATCACATTTCAGAGGGTAAAGTTTTACCGTCTGCGCTCAAAAGCTGCTCTAGGCGCGTGATTCGGGCTTTGAGTTTGTGGATATTGCGTAAATGGGCGATATCCTGCTTAAACTGGCGTGCCGGCATTGCGGGGAATCCCAAGTATATCTGCTTGGATGTTAGCGATTTAATAACTCCAGAACGCGCGCCTATAGTAATTTGGTCGGCTATTTCGATATGCCCTCCTACCCCTGCCTGACCGGCAATCGTGACGTAATTACCTATCTTCGTGCTGCCTGAAATGCCGACCTGTCCGCAGATGATAGAATTCATCCCAATCACCACATTATGACCGACTTGCACAAGATTGTCTATTTTCGTCCCAGACTGAATCCAAGTCCGGCCAAAACGTGCACGATCGACTGCTGTATTCGCCCCAATTTCCACATCATCATCTATTTGCACGATTCCAAGCTGCGGCACTTTAACAAATTTCCCTCCTTGAAATTCGTATCCAAACCCATCCGCGCCAAGCACTACACCAGAATGGAGAATCACTCTGTTTCCAACCACGCAACGAGCCAAAACGCTCACCTTTGGATGAAGATAGGTGTTCTTACCGATACGCGCTGAGTGACCTATGTAGCAGTGCGCACCGATGACGGTTCCGTCGCCAATTTCTGCACCGGACTCAATAACAGTATAGGGCTGAACGCTCACATCGGAACCAAGTTTCACGTCACTCCCAATCACCGCTGTGGAATGGACGCCCGGAGCGAAAACGATAGGCGCAGGCGCAAATCGCTCTACGACTTTGCTGAATGCGTTTGTCGGATTTTCACAGCGAATGAGTGCGGGCGGGACTTGTTCTGAAAAATCCTTGGGAACCAAAGCAACCGTTGCCTTGGATGTATGAAGCTGGGGCAGGTATTTGGGGCTGGAAAAAAATGTGGCGTCCCCCGGCAGTGCTTCGTTCAAGGAAGCGACGCCCGTAACAACCGCCTGCCCATCTGCCCCGGAAGCAAGCTGGCCGCCCACTAGGACGGCCAGCTCGGAAACTGTCATTTGCACAGCAATTACTTGGTTTTCTTGTCCGCAGGCTTGGCGGCTTCAGCCGGCTTTGCTGCATCTGCTGGCTTGGCCGCATCGGGAGTGCTCGCTCCGCCTTTGGGACGAGTCGCGTTGAGCTTCTCGATAATGTCCTTTGTGAAATCGTAGCTGTCCTTTGCATACATGACCATTGGTACTCCGTTGGAGCTGAGGCCGGATGTATCGAATACAAGATCGTAGCCATCAGATTTGATCTTCTCATTCACAATGGCCTTGATGTCGCTGACGATTCCATTGCGGATGTTGAGAGTCTTAGCGCCGATTTTTTCGTCCTGTTCCTTCGTGAAAGCCTGAAGATCTTTCATCATCTCCTGCCAATCAGCGATTTTCTTTTCCCTGTCCTTGGCGGCTGCCTCTTTTTTCGCGCCGCTGAGTTCGGGTTTCTTCAGCTCGTCATTGAGCTTGGTGATATCCGCCTCCATCAATTTGCGCTTTTCGGTGCGCTCATCGAGATCGCGCTTAATGCTGGCGCGCTCCTCGTTCATCTTGGTTTCGGCGTCCTTGGTTTTGTAATAGCTCTCGAAAATTTTCTTCATGTCCACTGTGCCGATCTTTTGCTGGGCAGAAGCGGTATGGGTGGTTCCGAGTGTGATGGCGATCGCTAGGAGCGCTGTGATGAGTGTTTTTTTCATATGGAGACGTTGTGCTGTGACTGCTGCTGGCCGGTTTCGTTAGAATTTATATCCGACGTTGAATTGGAATTTTCCGCTACCACCGCTGTCATCGGCGGACTGAATCGGAATACCGTAATCAATCCGAATCGGGCCGATTGCGGGCAATTCGAGAAGCAGGCCGATGCCGACATCGCTGCTGAGACTGCCGGTGCCAAAGTCCCAAGACCCAGCATTCACGAAGCCCACATCGTAGAAGACTGCGCCGCGGATGCTCTCGACAATTGGGAATGTGTATTCAGCAGTGAAGCGAGCGAGGGTATTGCCACCCAGCGGCTCGTCATTTTCATCCTTCGGACTCACATCACGATAGCGGAAGCCACGCAGGTTGTTGGGCCCGCCGAGATAGAGGCGGTCATAAATTGGCACTTCGTCCCCGCTGCCCCATGTATCCACACCAGCCACTTGGCCTTCGAGTGTAAGGATAGTGTCGCCGGGCAGTGCGATGTATCTCGATGCCTCAAGGTTGAAGCCGTATATTTGTGTGTCGCCGCCGAGAAAGCCGCCTGCAACATAAGTCTGTGCTTCCGCGCGCCAGCCTTTACGCGGCAAGTAAACGCGATCGCGCGAATCATAGGTGACACCGAGGCTCAACTGGCTCTTCAGGCGAGAGCCTGCTTCTGAAAGGATTTGCTCTGAAGCGTCCGGATCAAAATCGTGCAGGTTTGTGTCTTCGAGGCGATATTCGAAACGCGCCGAGGTGAATTCATTGATCGGCTTGCGCAAGAAGACCGCGCCACCGTAACGTCGTTCGTCATACACGTTGCTGGTGTAGCTCGCGTCGCGGTAGAATAGCTCCGTTCCCAACGACAATTTCTTATCGAGGAAATACGGCTCCGTCAGACCAATCACAAAGTCCTTGCGGCTCGTTCCATACTGTGCACGGACGCGGAATTTCTGCCCGCCACCTTGAAACCGTGGCCAGCCTGCGAGGTCGAAGTTACCCTGTGTGAGTTCGACAAAGCCGAGCAGGTTATCCACCGAGCTGAAACCTGCGCCGAAGTTAAAGGACCCCGTGCGTGTTTCGACAACGTCCACGTTCAAGTCACGGCGTCCAGGCACGGAAACCATCGGCTCAGCGGGGCGCACATTGACGCCGTTGCGTGCATCAAAGTATTTGAGATTCTCCAGACGCTGGCGGCTCGCATCCATGCGCACCGTGCTAAATGGATCGCCCGGGGCCAGTGCCAGTTCACGGCGAATGACTTTGTCCTTCGTCCGCGTGTTGCCCGCGATATTCACTTTATCCACGTAATACTGGATGCCCTCATCAATGCGGAAGCTCACATCCACAATCCCAGCCCCACCGGGCGTAGGCATCGGGACGACCTGCAAATCAAGATAGCCCTTCGCTCCGTAGAGATCAGCGAGCGTGCGACGGTCCGCCGCCAGCGCCTGTGGTGAATAAATACTGCCCGTAGTCAGGCGCAGCCCCTTGGTCAGTTCATCCAGCGGGAAAACCTGCGCTCCTGTGTATGTCACCTTGCCCACGTGATACTGGCGTCCTTCTACGATTGGGAAAGTCACATCTACTTTCTCGCCATTGCGCACCACGCTAGGCTGACGCACATCGGCATCCACATAGCCTTTGCTCTGCAATAGCTCACGAATCGCGCGACGGTCTTCTTCGAGTTGGTCGCTGCTCAGCTTGCCAGCCGTGCTGGAGAGAAAATTCAACACACCCTTCGGCTTCGTCTTCACGACCTTCAGCAGTTCCTTGCGAGACGCCACCGTGTTTCCCTCGAAATACACGTGATCGATCTTCGTCTTCGCGCCCTCCATCACGTCGAACACCACGCGCGACGTGCCCGCTTTATCATTATCCTCAGTGCGAAAACGAACATCCACATCGCCGAAGCTC
>JBEIQV010000012.1:0-25220 GCA_040376335.1 Verrucomicrobiia bacterium
CGAAGACTCGGACGATGGTGTCTTCGATCAAATTATTCGGGCAGCTCGCACCTGCGGTGACGCCGATGGTAACGGGTGATTCTGGTAGCCAGTTTTCGGTGACGACTTCGTGTTTTTTGTGCTGGTCGAAATGTGTGATGCGCTCGCGGGATTCGAGTTTTCCGGCGTTGCGGATGAAGTAGGTCGGCAGCACTGCCTCGCCCATTTCGGCGAGATGCGAGGTGTTCGAGCTGTTGTAGCCGCCGATGACGAGGAGCAGATCGAGTGGTTCTACGAGCATATCCTTGAGCGCATCCTGACGCTCCTGTGTTGCTCCGCAGATCGTGTCGAAAAAGCGGTAGTTGTTTTTTGCACGCTCTGCGCCGTCACGCGTTTGCACAGCAGCCATGATCCGCCTTTGCACTTCCTCGGTTTCTCCGCGCATCATCGTGGTCTGGTTGGCGACGCCGACGCGCTTGAGATGCAAGTTGGGGTCAAAGTCGGGGCTCATCGCTCCGGCGAAGCGTGCGAGGAAAGCCGCCTTGTCGCCGCCTTTGCGGATGTAGTCGCAGACGTAATCGGTGTCATCCAGCGTGAGCACGACGAGGTAGTGGCCGCGTTCGCCTGCGATGGCGCGGCTGGCGGTTGCGCGCGTTTCTTCGTGCGTAGCTTTGCCGTGGATGATGCTCGTCATGTCCTCGGCGGCGTTTTGTTTCACGCGTTTCCACACGCTCATCACGTCGCCGCAAGTGGTGTCCACGATTTGCGCGCCGCGCTCTTTGATGCGTGCGAGCGTGGTCACATCGGTGCCGAAGGCGGGGACGATCACCACGTCGTCGGCAGTGATGGTGTCCACATCTGCCTGCGAATCTTTTCCGAGCAAATTGCGGATTCCGAGTGCGGAGATTTGCTCGTTCACCTCGGGGTTGTGGATGATTTCGCCGAGGATGAAGAGGCGGCGGTCGGTGAAAACTTTCGCAGCAGCGTAGGCGAGGTCTATGGCGCGCTCGACGCCGTAGCAAAAACCGAACTGCTTCGCGAGCCGCACGGTCACTCCATCAACACGGAGCACGCCGCCGTTCGCTCGCACGCGCTCAACGACTTCGCTGCGGTAGTGCGTCTCGACCTGCGCCTGCACGGCGGCCATGACGTCGGGCGTGCGAAGGTTCACGCGTTTCGGAGCGGTTGGAGTTTCAGCGGACACGATGAGGATGCTACTCGGTGGATGCGAAATGGCGAAAGAAAAGGCGCCCGCAACGTGAGTCGCGGGCGCCCTTTGGAGAGTTACGGGAATTTTACTGCTGGATGAGCAGCGGGCCGGCGGGGTCGCGGAACCAGTTTGCGGACATCAAATGCGAACGTGGTGGATCGGGGTCGCGGGACTGGTCCAGTTTTTTGACGTAGTGGCCAATGGTGGAATCCTCATGCTGCGAGTGGGCGATGTTCACTGGCGTTCCAATTCGCACGAGTGCGAAGAAACGAGCTGCCGCCTCGCGATGCATCCGGATGCACCCGTGGCTGCGCGGATGTGGGTGGACGAAGCCTTCGTGAAAGCCATAAGCGGGTTTCCACGCGCACCAGTATGCCATCGGGTATCCGGCGTCCGGCTCGCTCACGCGGCGTTTGTTTTTGATCTTTTCGATGATGCTGTAGTTACCGGATCCTGTGCTGCCATTGACACCGACGGTGCCTTGAACGGCCATGAGCACGCGGTCGCCTTCCACGACATAAATATGCTGCGTGGATGTGGAGACTTTGACGCGGACGGCTGCGGGGTTTTTCGGGGCGTAAGCTCTGACGCTATAGCCTCCGCTGGAGTTGACGCACGCGCCGAGCGTGAGCGCGGCAAAGGCGGTGAGGAGTGTGAGAATTTGTTTCATCGCCGGGGAGAAAAAGCGGGCGGCGGTGGGGTGTCAATGCCGATGGTTGTAAGATTTATGCACCGAGTTCCTTGCGGCGCAGCTTTTCAAATGCACCCGATTCATTCGCATAAAAGGGATACGCGCCCGTGGTGCCGCGCGGCTTGTAGCGGAAATGTTTGTAGGGCCACAGCCACAGGCCGGGTCGGGCGCGGATGTGTGGCTCGAAGTGATCCCAGCACGTTTGGGCGAATTGCTGAAGGCTTGCATTGGCAGGAAACTTTAACGGCGCGAGGAAATGTATCGTTGCACCACCGTCGTCATCGGGCAGGCACATGCCGGGGACGATAAGTGCACCGGCGCGCTGCGCGAGGACTGCGTGGAGCACGCTCACACAAAGCTCCATTCCAAACGCCCGGATGACGGTGCTCGTTTGTTGCGGACGCAATGTGAGGTCGCTCAGCAGCGCAGTGCAGCCGCCGCGCTTCACAGTCCTGAGCATTTTCATCATCGAGTTTTCCTGCGGGATGATTGTCTGGCCGGTCGTTTGCCTCAGTGCACGGAAGATATCGGCCAGAGCGGGATTTTTGAACTCCTCAGCGACGGCGATGCACGAATGCCCCATCCACGGGGCGGAAAGCGAGGCCCACTCCCAATTACCGATGTGCAGCGTGAGCAGGACGATGCCCTGATCCGCCACTCGTGCGCCGCAGCCATCGAGGTAATTGATGCGCAACCAGTGCCGGTTTTTGGGAAGTGCTAGGGCGGGCGCCCAGAAAAGATCCACCATCGTGCGCGCAAAGTTGCGGTAGCTGGCACGCACAACGTCACGGCGCTGCTCCGCAGAAAGTGAATCACCGAGCGCGCACTCGACGTTTGCCAGCGCGACGGCGCGTCCGCGACGATCCAGGCGGCAGGCGATTTCGCCAAGCGCGTTGGCAAGACGGACACAGCGTTCACGCGAAAGTCGCGGGATGAACCACGCGAGCAGCCGCACACTTGCGGCTTCGATGCGGTGGCGGATGCGTTTCCAGAGTGACATGGGCGGTGAATGCAGCAGCAGGCAGGGGGCAGAGTGCAAGCGCAAGTGTCGTCTTCCCGCACTTACGCTTGCACTTTTTGCCGGAGCACGCGCTTTCTTCCCGTATGAAAACCGACGCGTATCTAGATCTCGCCTTCTCCATCCTCGCGCAGCCGACAGCGCCATTTCACGAAGATGCGGTGCGTTACGAAATCGAACGGCTGTTGGAGGACTGCCCGCATGTGAGCGTGCAGCGCGATGCCTTTGGAAACGTCATCGCCCACTACCGGCGCGGGCGAGCAAAGGCGCGATTCGCCTTCGCGGCGCACATGGATCACCCCGCATATGTCGGGCGCGAATTTCTCGGCGGCGTCCCCGAAGTTTATCGGAAAAAGAAACCCGCCACGCAAAAGTTCGGCGCGTTTCGGATGTGGGATTTACCAGCCTTCGAGGTGCGCGCCGGGCGGATTTATTCGCGGGCGTGCGATGATCTCATCGGCTGCGCGTGCATCGTGGCGATGCTGCGGGAGCTGGAGCAGAGCGGCGCGGAATGTTCGGCCTACGGGATTTTCACACGTGCCGAAGAAGTGGGTTTTGTCGGCGCGATCCAGCTCGCGAAAAGCGGCGCGCTTCCCAAAACCACCACCATCGTCTCGCTCGAAACGAGCAGCGTGAAAGGCGGGCCGGTTGCGCTCGGCGATGGAGTGATCGTTCGCGTGGGCGACCGCACGAGTGTGTTCGACAGCGCGGCAACTGCGGAAATTCAAAACGCCGCCACACGCGCAAAAATCCCGCATCAGCGTGCGCTCATGCAGGGCGGCACTTGCGAAGCCACGGCTTACGCGCTCTACGGCTACCGCACCGCCGCGCTGTGTGTGGCGCTCGGCAATTATCACAACTGCGGCCCGCGCAACCGCATCGCGCAGGAGTATGTGAATATCGCCGACGCCGCGGGCATGGCGCAGCTCTGTGTGGAAATTGCAAAAGCCAAACCCGCCGACCCGCACGCTGATTTGCGCGCACGTCTGGAAAAGCGCATGGCCGAATATCGGCGGCATTTTTAGCCGGATGCCAGGATAGGAACCGCAGATACGCGCAGATAATCGCAGATGCATGGGGGGGTAGGATTTTTCTGGGTGCGGTCTTTGTAGTCTTCGGACGCGATGATTGAGGGCCAAAGGTCCGAATTCATACCAGCCTTGGGCAACGCCCAAGGAAAGCTCCCCCACACGGACAAAGGGCTGAAAGCCCGGCACCAAATCGTAAGCGATTCCGTCAGCGAATAGATCGGGCCTTCAGCCCTTTTGCCGTCTTTGGATTCAAACCTAGGCCGACGCTCGTTCCTCGCTCTGGCCTAGGCTGGTATGGATTCGGGCCGTTGGCCCTCGGCGCGGTGTGCGGGTTTAGGCGGCGACTTCGATGCGGGGGAAAAGCGGGACGGGTTTGCCGAGGACGTGGCCGTCGGACAGGCCGCCCCAGACGGCATCGGCGAGGCAGAAACGCGTGTCCTTGCCGGCTTCGTCGAGCTTCCAGTTGAGCTGGTCGAAAATCCCGTGCGCCGCTTTCGGCAGCACCGGCGAGATCAGGATGGCGATGATGCGGAGGGATTCGGCGAGGGTGTAGAGGACGGCGTCAAGGCGCTCGGCCTGCGCAGGGTCTTTGGCGAGCTTCCAAGGTTTCTCATCGTCGACTAGGCGATTTGCACTATGCACGATCCGGAAAGCGTGAGCTAGCGCTCCATTGATTCCAAATGGTGGTCCCCAAATGTCGCCTTCTTTTGTGCTTAAAATCCCACCCTCGATAAACCAGACGAAATGCTGAAACACATGATGCACGAACGGTAGACCGATCAGAAGTTCCTCCTTCAACAGCGGATCACTGATTTTCAATCCTTCAGGGATGTATTTGAGTGCCATGTTCAGCGAACGGTTCAGTAGATTCCCGAGTGCATTTGCGAGCATCGAATCATACGTGATCCGGAAATGTTCCTCGGAAAAGTCTGCATCTTTTCCGGTCGAAATATTCTGCATCAGGTAGTAGCGCAGGGCTTCGGGGCCGTATTTGTCGGCGAGGAGGTCGGGGTCCACGACGTTGCCGAGGCTCTTGCTCATCTTTTCGCTTTCGCCGCCTTTGCCCCGGATGTTCCACCAGCCGTGGACGAGCAGCGTGGGCATTTCTTCGTCGGTGAAGCCGAGCGCTTTCAACATGATGGGCCAATAGACGCCGTGGGCGGGGATGAGGATGTCCTTGCCGATGACGTGGAGCGGGGGCCAGAAGTCCGAGAAAGAGGGTGACTGGTGATTGGTGACTGGTAACTGGTTGCGCTCGCCGTAATGCGGATCATGGCCGGGGGCGAAGGTGATGTAGTTCACGAGCGCATCGAACCACACGAAGGTGACGAAGCCAGCGCCGAAGCTCTCGGGAAACGGGATGCCCCATTTCAGTCGCGAGGCGGGGCGGGAGATGCAGAGGTCGCCTTCGAGTTTTTCTACGGCGTTGCGAAGTTCGGAGACGCGGAAATCGGGAACGACGAACGGTTTTCCGTCGGCGCTGCGTTTTTCAATGAAATCGAAGAGCCACTTTTTGGGGTCCCAACCGGGCAGTCCGGTCGCGGGGTCTTGTGTGAGGCGGAAGTAGAAATTTTCCTCGTCTCGCTCTTCGACGACGCCCCACTCGGGGCCGAATTGTCCGTCCGGGCCGCGCTCTTTGTCGGTGAGGAATTGTTCCTGCCGCACGCTGTAAAAACCGCGCTGCGACTTTTTGTAAATCCAGCGGCTTTGTCCCGTCGCGGTGTCTTTGTCGTCCCACAGTTTTTGCAGGTTGGCGCGCACACATTCTTTGTGAAGCGGGTCGGTGGTCGCGGCCCAAGCATCGTATTTCACGTCGAGTTTCTCCCACAACGCGCTGAATTTTTTTGTGATGCCGTCCACGTATTCCTGCGGCTCGATGCCGACTTTCTCCGCGCTCTGCTGCACTTTCTGCCCGTGCTGATCCACGCCTGTGAGGTAGAAGACTTCGTCGCCTTTCAGCCGATGGTAGCGCGCGAGCACGTCGGCGAGCACCTTTTCGTAAGCGTGGCCGATGTGCGGTGCGCCGTTGGTGTAATCAATCGCGGTGGTGATGAAGAAAGGCATGAGAAAATTTTCGGGCTGGGAAGATGCGGGAAGCGGCCTTGGCTGGCAACTGCGCTGTGATGCGATCGTTTTCCGAGCGGGCGGCTATTCGATGCGGACGTGATCGAGGTGGAAGACGTGGGGCTGCGCGGGGTCTTCGAGGAAGAGGACGACGCGGCGGATGGCGGCGAGATCGAGGCGGCGGTTTTTGGGCGTGCTGGCGATTTCTTCGAGGGGGATGGCGATGTGATTCCATCCGGCGGCGATGGTGAGGGCGCGGTAGAAACGGTCTTCGCGTTCAGGTTTTTGGAAGTCGTCGTCTATGCGCAGGGAAAGCGTGAAAGAGTCACCGGGATTGAAAATATCGAAGGCGAGTGTGCGATATTCGCGCCAGTCCTGATCGGCGGAGAGGAAGCGGACGCCGGGGTTTCCGTGGGCGCGGGTTTCGATGCGGAGGGAGTGTTCGCCGTGGCTGGCGTATTCGGGGACGATGCTGATGCGTGCGCCAGCAGGAGCGTCGCGCCTTCCATCGCCGCACCACAGGCGGAGTTCGTGTGTGTTTTCGAAATCGCCGAGTGTGGGAAAGCTGTTGGAGCGCCACCCGATGGCGAGGAGTTCTCGCCACGCGGGGAGGACGGTGATGGCGCAAATCGCGGCTGCGTAGGCGATATAGAGCAGACGCCACGGAAGCACCGGACGCCGCTGCCACATTGTGATGCCGAGGAAGGTGAGAAATGCTCCGGCGGCGCTATTGGTGAAGTCGCTCCAGCTTGGCTCGCGTCCGGTGAATCGCTGGCTCCATTCGGCGAGTCCGGCGGCTGCGGTGCAGATGATGAAGGCGAGGAGTGCGCGATTATCCACGATGCGCGAGGGGAGTATCCGCCATGCAAAAAGTGTGAGAAAAGCGACGGCGGGAATGTGCGCGGCGTCCATGAGTCGCTCCCAGAATTCGTTGTTCACCGCGAAGTGGATCGGGATGAGAAAAGCTCCCGCGGAGGCTGCTGCGGCGAGGAGCCAGCGGCGGAAACTACGCGGTTGGGTTGCGGGGGCGCTTTCAGCCACGGTGGGGAAAATGTGCGCTCGCCCGGATTGGGTGTCGGTTGAAATTCATTGCGACTGCGGATGGTAGGGATGATTGACCACGGATAACACGGATGTCCACGGATGGTTTCTCCAAGATGAAACGCTTCTTATCTGCTTTTTTGCCGAAGCAGATGGTCAGGATCAGCCGGCGGATATTTTTCTGACCTCCAGCCTTCCTCAGTAACAACTTTCTTAACTGACCGTCTAGGCGGTGCCGAGTTCCAACTCGGTGGGCTTGGCTTCGCTGTCACGCAGGGCTTCGATTTTTTCCATCGTGATCGCTTGCAGACGACGCTCGCGGGATTTGGCTCCGCCAAAAAGAACGGTGCGGACGGTGTCGAGCAGGATGAATGTATCGAGGAAGAACGACATGTGTTTGAGGTAATACAGGTCGTATTCGAGCTTGCGGCGGGAATCGAGGATGCTGGCTCCGTAGGGGTAGTTGACCTGCGCCCAGCCGGTGATGCCGGGTTGCACCATCATGCGCTCTTCGTAGTAGGGGACTTGCTTGGCGATTTCGGTGATCATCTCAGGGCGCTCCGGGCGCGGGCCGACGAAGCTCATTTCGCCTTTGAGCACGTTCCAGAGCTGGGGGATTTCATCAATGCGGTATTTGCGGAGGATGCTGCCGATGCGGGTGACGCGCGGGTCGCGGCTGCCGGTTGCGCCGCCCTGCGCCCACTGTGCGCCGGATTTTTCAGCGTCCATGCACATGGTGCGCAGTTTGATCATGGAGAAAGGTTTTCCGAAGCGCCCGCTGCGGGTCTGGTAGAAAAGGACGGGGCCTTTGGAGGTGAGCTTCACCAACAGCATGGAGAGGAGAAGCAGAGGGAGGCTGAGGATCAGGCCGAGCGATGAGGTGACGATGTCGAAGAGGCGTTTGACTTTGCGGATGTAGAGAAGCTGTGGCTCGCCGCTGGCGTTGAGGAGCCACTCGGGGGAGATGAGTTCGAGCGGGACGTGCTGGTCAATTTCCTCGCAGAGGATGATAAGCGGCATGACGGTGACGCCGGAATAGCGCAGTTTACAAAACTGGCGGCTAAGCGAGGCGTTGTTGAGGCTCTTGCCGGTGACGAGCACGCGATCTATGCGGTGGTCGCGGATGATATCGGCGAGGTCGTCCACTTTCCCTAGCATGGGATGGCGAGCAGTGGGCTGGTAACCGAGGCCGCTGACGACGCCGACGAAGTCGAGGTGCTTCAGGCCGATGTCGGAAAAGATATGCGTCTCTCCTTCATCGAATGAACTCGTGACAATGTAGGCGACGCGCTCGCGTGCGGTCTTGAGTGTGTGGAGGAGGTAGGCCTGATGGGCATAGGAGAATACGATCAGGATGCCCGTATTCACCGCCATGAAAGAACGGCCCAGCGGGTGTGCGGTGAACGTGTAGGCGACACCGATGAGCATCAGCATCGAAAACAGAGCGCACCCATTGAGCAGGAAGAAGCGGCGTGCCGCGCTCTTGTTCAGGCTCTGCGAAGTATAGAGACCCGCGATATAGATGGAGGAGGAAAATGCCATCGCTGCGAGGCCGAAAGACAACCAGTATTTCTCCACCACGTTAGCAGCGGTGTAGTCTTCATAATTGACCGCAAGATTCGCGCTGAGGACGCAGCTCGCACAGAAAAGGAATACATCCAGCAGGAAGTGCATGGTCACTTGGAACCAGTGCTTTCCGAGGAGGCCGTTGGAGTTCATTTAGAAAAGGGTTTTAGAAAGTGAGGACGAGGGAAAGAGGCCATCGATGTTCCGCGTAGAATTACCTAGCGCAAGAGAAATATCGGCCTTTTCGAACTTGTGACGCAAGCGTCACCCTATTGCGCGAGTAGGCGGTGGTAGGCATCCGCTGTCGCCTGCCATGTGAAAGTGCGGCCAAATTCCGCGATGCGCTTCCGATCTGGCGGGGTGAGTAAAGTTTTTTGCAAAGCTGCGGCGAGTGCGGGCACGTCGCGGGGCGGCGTGAGCTGGCCGAGGTAGTCGTGGCGGTGGACTTCGGCGATGCCGCCGACGCGCGAGGCGACCACGGGCAGGCCGCTGGCGAAGGCTTCGAGGATGACATTGGGCACGCCCTCGTTGTCGCTGGGCAGCGCGAGCACATCAGCGGCGCGCATGAGGCGGGCGATGCCATTCGCGTCGTGTCTGCCAGTAAAATGGACCCCAGATGCGTGGCCGAGTTTTTCCGCGAGCGAGCGCAGTTCTGCTTCCAGCGGGCCGCCGCCGGCGAGGAGGAGTTGCGTCTCTCGCAGTTCGGGAATTGCGCGCAGACGGGCGTGGGCTTCGAGGAGGGCGTGCGGGTTTTTGATGGGAAGGAAATTTCCCACGAAGAGGATGGTCGGCGCGCTTTGGGGAAGTTTGTGTGCGGCGCGGGCTTCGGCGCGCTCGGTGTCGGTGGGCGGGTGAAATGCGGCCACGTCCACACCATTATAAATGGGAAACAGGCGGTCTTTTCGCAGGCCCGTCTCTCCAAGCAGTCGCGCGAGTTCCGCGCTGCGCGTGATGATTGCCGATGCTCGCGTGAGGAGCTTCGCCATCACTTTGCGGCGGGCGGGCATTTTCAAATACTGATGCACATCGGAGCCCTGCGCGATGGCGACGAAACGGAAGTGAAATTCCTCCTGCAAGCGCGCGACGGCACACGCATCCGGGAAAAGCCACGAGCACAGCACAACGTCGAAATGTGCATCGCGACGTGCGGCGTCGAGGTGACGCCGAAGCGCGTTGGCCGCGAGCTTGTGATTCCAGTGCGTGCCAAATTTCGGCACATAGCTCGTGGGGACGAACGTGGGCCGCAGCGCCACATCGTCCGCGCGCGGCTGCCAGCTTTTGCGCGCCCAGGGAAGCACGGGGCGCAGTGCGAGCGTGTGGATTTCCCAACGGGAAGAGAGCGCGTGGAGCACGGCGGCGTTGTCCAGCCCTCGATAGGGCTCGCGCATGTCGGGGAAAAGATTGCTGATGAAAAGCAGACGCACGGTTTTAGTGAGCAGAAATCGGCTGCGCGTGACCAGCAATCACTTTGATTCGCGTGGCAGCATGAGGGCGAACGCGATGGCGGGCAGGAAGAGGAGGCCGTTGTAGAAAAGCGTCACGCGGAAGTTTCCTCCTGCGGTGATTTGCGCGGCGAAAATAGTGCCGATGGCAGCGGCAATGCGTCCGATATTGTAGGAAAATCCTGCGCCAGTCGTGCGGAGAAGTGTTGGGAAAAGTGGGGGCAGCAGCATGGTGAAGAGGCCGAAAACACCGCTCCAAAAAGCCACGGCGGGCAGCCAGAATCGGGAGAGCGGAGCGAGCGCGTGTTCGGTGCCGAATGCGCCGCACATCGTGATGGCGAAACCGCTGAACATAAAAACCAGCGTGGCTTTATAGCCGAAACGCGAAGCGAGCCAGCCGGCGGCGAAGTTGCCCACAATGCTGACTCCGATGATCCACGCGAAAGTCGCTGAGAGCAGGCTGTCGCGAGCTGTGCCGCTGAGGGCGACAACTTCGGGCAGGCTGCGGAGATGTTGTGCCTGCCAGAAAATAAATGCCCACCAAGCGGTGAGCGAGAAGGCGCAGATGCCTACACAAACAAGGGTGATACGTCGCGTTTCGCCCCGGAAAAGATCGGCGACGCGGGCTTGCGGCTGTTCTTTTCGCGCAGCGACCCATGCGGCTGGCTCGGGGACATGGCGGCGGATGTAAAAAACGAGCAACGCAGGGATGATTCCGATGAGGAAAAGATAGCGGGGGTGCGAGCCGCTGAGCAGCACGCCCGCAGCGCAGGCGACGAGGATGCCGATATTCACGCCGGCTTGCAGGACGGCGGCGGTCCACGGGCGCCACGCCTTGGGCCACGTCTCGGCGATGAGCGTGGAGCCGACGGCCCATTCGCCGCCGATGCCAAGCGCGGCGAGAAAACGGAAAATCAAAAGGTGCCACCACGTTTGCGCAAAAAAGGAGAGGCCCGTGAATGCGGCGTAAGTGAGCACAGTGAGGGAAAGCGCGCGACTCCGCCCAATGAGATCGCCAAGCCTGCCGAAAAATGTGCCGCCGATTGCCCAGCCGATAAGAAAGGCGGCTTGTATCCAGGAGGTTTTTTCCTTCACCACCGGATCGCCGGTGTGGCTGCTGGCGGAAAGAATTTCGTATTCGTCGAGGGAGAGATGTCCGTCGTGATTCAGATCAGCGGCGGGGGCTGCGCCGATCCACTCATCGGCAGAGACGGTGCCGTTGCGGTTCGCGTCCAGCTTTCCAAACTCGGCCCGAAAATCCTCGCCGTGGACAAGCATGGCGACAAAGGCGACGCCGACGAGCGTGTAAATATGCATATCCAGCCCGTCGAAAAACCAGCCGAGCCATGCAGCGAGGCCGCTCTTGCGTTGTTCGGGGGTGATGGTTTGCAGGCGGTCGGGCATTTTTAGCGGAGGAGGATGAATGACTGCCAGGCATCTGAACGGAAAGTCGGTTTTTTATCAAATGGCCATTTAGAAACATGATCTGGCCTCTTCCCTGCTAAGGTTGTGTGTGTTACATGACCGCTGCCCTAGCAACGATGCCTGAAATCCAGACTGAATCTTGTCCCGCCTGCGGGTCGCTCCTCGACATCACGGGCGCGCAGATTTTCGCCGAGCGAACGTGTCCGGTTTGCAGCGCAGCGATTCATGTGCGCAGGAGTTTCGGGCAATACGAATTGATCAATATCGTAGGGCACGGCGGGCAGGGTGTCGTGTATCGTGCTGTGGACAACACGCTGAACCGTTTCGTCGCACTGAAGCTGTTGCGCACGGAATGCAGTAGCGATCCGGAGTTTGTGAGGCAGTTCGAGAGCGAGGCACAGGTGACGGCGTCCATCAATCACCCGAACGTGGTGCGCGTGTATTCGTTTGGCGCGGATGACGGTCACGTGTTTCTCGCGATGGAACTGGTGGCGAACGGGACACTGGATGAATTGATGGAGAAATTGGGGCGCGTGCCTGAGATGCGGGCGCTGCAAATCGGAATGGAGATCGCCAAGGGATTGAAGGCGGGCTTCGAGATGGGACTGATTCACCGCGACGTGAAGCCGGGAAATATTTTGTTCGCTGAGGACGGAACGACGAAGCTTGTGGATTACGGACTGGCGATGCTGTTCGAGCAGCAAGCGCAGGAGACCGGGGAAATTTGGGGGACGCCTTATTATTTGTCGCCCGAGCGACTGAATAAAACGGTGGAGGATTTTCGCAGCGATATCTATTCGCTGGGCGCGACGCTTTTTCACGCCATCGCGGGCAGACCGCCATTTGAGGCGAAGGATGCATCGCACGTCGCACTGAAGCATCTGAGAGCGCATGCGGTGAGCATTCAGGCGTGGGCGCCTCATGTGTGCAACTCGACGGCCTACGTCATTAACCGGATGCTTTTGAAAAATCCGGACGAGCGGCAGCAGAGCTACGATGAGTTGATCGAACAGTTTCAGTTTGCGCGCGACGAGGCACTCGCACGGATGCGTGTCGGCGGGAAGACCGCCCAAAGAGCGCGCGTGGTTATTGATGACGCGAGATCGCAAAAAGCGCTGAGTTGGTTCACAATTGCCATACTGATCGTGCTGGTGGCTGGGCTTGTTTTCGGCGGGATGCTTATCATGAAACTACTCAAGGAGGCTGGCGAAAACAACAAACCCATCCCAGTGCAGTCGGGTGGTCGTTGACCACGAAAATCACCCGCGCTGGACACAGGGGCCGTAAAATGGAGGTTGCACCCAGCGCCCACCACGCTACATCCGCCGCCCGATGACATTCAAAGATTTCGGCCTATCCGAGGCGGTGCTGCGCGGGATTGAGGCCAAAGGTTACACAGAACCCACCCCGATTCAGGCGGAGGCCATGCCTCTCGTCCTGCAAGGTCGTGACGTGATGGGCTCAGCCCAAACCGGCACGGGCAAGACCGCCGCGTTCGCGCTCCCGCTCCTTTCCAAACTCGACGGACCCAGCAACGAGGGCACACGCGTTCTGGTCTTGGAGCCCACACGCGAACTCGCACAACAAGTTCACAGCAGCTTCGAGGACTACGGAAAATTTACCGGTCTCCGCTCCGTGCTCATCCACGGCGGCGTCGGCTACGGCTCGCAGCGCGAAGCTTTGCTGAAGGGCGCGGACGTGATCGCCGCGACGCCGGGCCGGCTTCTCGATTTCATGGAGGACGGCACCATCAAGCTCGGCCAGGTGAAATACCTCGTGCTCGATGAAGTGGACCGGATGCTCGACATGGGTTTCCTGCCCGACGTTTCGCGCATCATCAAATCCTGCCCCAAAGGCCGGCAGACGCTCTTTTTCTCCGCCACACTTCCGCCTGAATTGGAGTCGCTCACGAAGTGGATCCTGACCGACCCAATAGCCGTAGAAATCGGCCGCCGCCAAAGCGCCGCCGAGACCGTCGCCCACGCGCTCTACCCAGTGGCAAAGGATCAAAAAATGGATCTACTCCTCGCCATGCTGGAGAGGACTCACTTTGAGAGCGTCATCATTTTCACGCAGACAAAAGTGGCTGCTGACATCGTCTGCGCACGAGTCGCCGGCATGAAACACAAAGTCGCCGCCATTCATGGCGACCGCAGTCAGGGCGAACGCGAAGAGGCGCTCGCCGGTTTCAAAAGCGGAAAATACGAAGTGCTCGTCGCTACCGACATTGCTGCGCGCGGGCTCGACATCGCGGGCGTCACACACGTCATCAATTACGACGTGCCGCAGCATCCCGAAGACTACGTCCACCGCATCGGACGCACGGGCCGCGCGCTCAAGAGCGGCGACGCATTCACCATTTTCACCGCCGAGGATCTCGACCCCGTTCGTAAGATCGAGCGCTATATCAGCGCGCAAATTCCCCGTCAAAAACTCGAAGGCTTCAACTACCTCTACACAGCGCTCTTTAACGAAAGTAGCATCCCCGCCGGCGGTTTCGGTCGCGGAGCCCGCACACACAAAGGCTTCACGATTGGCCGGCGGAAGTAGCGCCCGAATCCACTGCGACTCGGGCCACGCTACGGTGCTGTGATGACGACTGGAACTGTCACCGTGTTGTTTGTGTAGTCGTCTTCGTCGAGGATGTGGTCGGGGTTGACTGTCACTTCGAGCGTGTAGTTGCCGGGTGCAACTCCAGTTACGTCAATCCACTGTCCAGGCAAGCCGCTATCGTAGATATCAGACCAACCCATTTGGAGGCCCTGGAATCCGCAGTTGTATTTTGAGTCAACGGGTGCGTTCGCACTCCATGGCCTTACGTCTTCGAGGCAGAAGCTGACTTTGCTTCCGGTCGCCGCAGTATCTCCGTTCTCATCGAGCAGGCGATACTGTGCAAAGCCCAGGAAGTGATAGTGGCCGTGGCAGGGGTGGTATTCGTAGAGGGGATTCAGATTGTTTTCAGAATCACGGACGGGCGGCGTCAGGAGATCAACCCCGCCCACGTTGCGTGTCTCGGTGGTGAAGCGCAGCAGTCTGTGCGTGCCTGCTCTGAGGAAACCCTCATCCACGGTGCAATCGCCAGCCACATACGTCTCGACGCTCAAGTAGGGTTTCAGCACATCCGCCCAGACGGTCAGGTCGGGCTTCGTTCCTGCGTAGCTCGCGACGATGTTGCACTGGCTGAAATTTGTTCGCGCCCGCAGCAAAACATACCAGTCCCCAGCTTCGGGATTTTCCACGGTGATTTCAGCACGGTTGCGAAATTTGTTCGAGCGCTTGTCAAAAAACTTTCCGACGGGCGCCTCGCCATAGCGGAGAAAAATTTCGCTATTTCCGATGTCACCGCTCGTCTGCACGTTGAGCTTCGTCTTTCCCGCCGGGACGGTGATTTTATAAAGTGCGTTGTATCCGTGCGTGCCTGCGCGGTGTGTGAAGGCGTTGCCGTTCGTGAGCGTGGTGATGGTGCCCGGTGGATTCACATAGTAATCCGCCTGCAAGACCGGCCCGGCTACGTGGGCGCGTGTGTATGCACGCACGCGCAGGTCGGTGTCCGTGGTGAGCTTGAGCGGGCGTGGAAAAACGGGCGAGGCTTCCGTCGGGTCGTTTCCATCGGTCGTGTAGCGCACTTTGCTTCCTGCGATGGTGCTGCGTGCGGATACGGCTGCCAGTTCGGAATAGGTGCCGGGTGCTGGTGTGAGAATGGGCACGGGCAGCGTGCTCTTTGTGCGCTGGTATCGTGCGATGAGTCGCACGCCGCTGAAGGGCCTGTCCGCATCGAGAAGGATATACCAGTTTCCTGCCACTGGTGCGGGGATGACGATTCTTTCCGCGTTGGTTTCGTGGACGCTCGCCGAGTTGTAATTACTTTCCGTCGGATGCGCGCCGGCGCGCACAAAGAGATCGCAATCACCCCTGCCGCCGCTCGTGGTGACGGTGAGATTTTTTGCCCCCTCGGGAACTACGATGCGGAAAACAATGCCGTCGTGGCTCGATGCGGAAATCGGGCTGGCCGGAATGCCGGGCTGAAGCAGTTTCGGCAGCTCCGTCACTGCATGTGCTGCTGATAATGACAGTAGGAACGCGATGGCGGGTATAAATTTATAAAAACGAATGAACATGGAGTTCCGCTTGCGGTGAGGTGAAGACGTATCCACCGTGTTGCTCCATAGTCAAATGATGAAGATCCCGAAGTTGCATATCGCACTACGCGCCATGTGGGCGGCGGTGTGGCTTTCCTGCGCTGCGCACGCGGGGACTCCACTCCTGCCGGGATTCAGCGACACGGTCTTTGCCGACAATCTCGGACACACACCGACCGCGATGGCGTGGGCACCGGATGGATCAAACCGACTTTTCGTCGCACTCAAAGATCAGGGCATTCGGATCGTAAAAGACGGTGCGCTGCTCGCGACGCCCTTTGCCACTTTTCCGCAGCTCTACACGGCGAGCGAGTGCGGCGTGCTGGGCGTGTGTTTTGATCCGGACTACACGCAAAACCACTTCGTCTATGTCTTCGTCACAGTGAGTGCATCCGAGCAGCGCATCGTGCGATTTACCGACGTGAATGACATCGGCACCGCGCGGGCAAACATCATCACAGGGCTGCCGACTCTCGGCACAAACCATGACGGTGGTGGGCTCGGTTTCGGGCACGACGGAAAACTTTACTGGGCCATCGGCGACAATGGGAACAAGCGCGGTGTGGACGGCGATTTGGCCACGCTTGCCTCGAAAGTCGGGCGCGCCAATGCGGACGGCTCGGTGCCTGCGGATAATCCTTTCAACGACGGCGCGGGGCCGAACAACGACTACATCTGGGCGACCGGTTTTCGGAATCCATACTCGCTCACGTTCCAGCCGGGCACGGGGAAACTTTTCCTCAACGTCGTCGGCAGCACGGAGTCCGGACAGACTCTGCCGAACAGCGGCCCCGGCTATGAGCAGGTCTTCGCGCTCAGTGCGGGTGAAGACGGCGGTTACGATGATTACGAAGGCAACCAGCCAGTCGGCGCGCGCTACACGACACCGTTCACGCGGCCTTACGCGCATCCGGTCATCCAATACAAAACCGAGACGATCGCCTTCGCCAATCACCAGCGCAACATCGCCAATGTGCAGCGCAGCAGCGGAGCTGTCACCGTCACCACGACTGCTGCGCATCCCTATCGCGTCGGGCAGGCCGTGCGGCTTTCCGGCGCGGGTGCACCGCTCGATGGCATGCTCACTGTTTTCAGCGTGCCTACGGCCACGACATTCACTGCGCTCAGCGCGGGAAATGATGCGAGCGCCAGCGCGGGGACGGTTTCTTTGCTCGCGCAGGGTTCGGCGATTTCGGGTGGCGCATTTTACGAAGGCAGCGCATTCCCGTCGGCTTACCACGGTAATTTTTTCTACGGCGATTACACCGGCGACCGCATCATGCGAGCGCAGTTCGACGCGCAGAACCGTGCGACCTCCGTGGAATACTTCCTCACCGACGCCAGCTCGCCGATTGATATCGCAGTCGGCCCCGATGGCGCGCTCTACTACGCCAGCATCGGCGAAAATTCGATCCACCGCGTTGCTTGGACTGGCACTCCATCGGACATCGTCGTCACGCCCGGCGTGCTGCCCTTGCTTGAAGGCACCACCGGCGTTTGCACCGTGCGCCTCGGCAGTGCGCCCGCCGCGACTGTGAACGTGAGCGTTCACCGCGTCTCGGGCGATGCAGACATCGCGGTCAGCGGCAGCGACGATCTCACTTTCACCCCGCAAAACTGGAACATCCCGCAGTCTGTGAAAATCGCCTCCGCCGTGGACGCAGACACTATGGACGACACCGCCACATTCCTCGTCTCGGCGTCCGGCCTCAGCCCCGAGACCGTGCAGGTGAAAGCGACCGACAGCAGCGCCATTGCGCCCATCGTGAGCACGCGCACGCTTGCAGTGAACGAAGGAAAATCCGCGACATTCACGGTGCAACTGCCTGCTCCACCAGTGCGGCCCGTCACAGTCGTCGTGCGGCGCATCGCCAATGCCACGAAAGTGCGGGTGTCTGCGGGTTTCGTCATGCGTTTTAACTCACGAAATTGGAACATCCCGCGCACAGTCCGCGTTGTTGGCGTGCAAGATGTGAACAAAGCCGACGAACAGGCTACGCTCGGAATTACAGCTCGCGGCTACGCCGGGCGCACCGTGGCCGTGACCGTTCGGGACAATGACCCATCGCCGCCGGTTTTCACGAGCACGCCGATCCCGAGTGCCGTCGTCGGTCTCGCTTATCATGCCGACGTGACCGCGCGCGGACTGCCGGCACCGACTTTCTCGCTCACGCAGTCGCCGGTGGACATGACGATTAATCCCATCACCGGCGCGCTCGATTGGACGCCGCAATCGCTCGGCGATTTCCCCATCACCATCCTCGCCGCCAACGGGCGCAATCCTTCCGCCTCGCAGAGTTTCACGCTCAGCGTCGTCGCCGACCAGCCGCCCGCCGTGCAAATCACCGCGCCCGCCGACGGCACGACTGTGAGCGGCGCGACCGCCGAGTTCTTTGGCAGCGCGAGCGACGACTACGGCTGCGCCAAGTGCGAGTTCTACATAGATGACGTGCTCGTTTTCACCGACACGACCCGCGAAAACCACTTCCACATCCACGGCTCGCACAACCTCTGGGACACCACACTCCTCTCCAACGGCCCGCACACATTAAAGATGAAGGTCTTCGACGACAAAAACCAGACCGCCACTTCCACCGTGCAGGTGACGGTGGCGAACTAAATCCCGCTTTTTCGCGGCAAAAAGTTGCTGTGATTCCCCTTTGCCGAAGCCGCTCCTGCCTGCTACACCGCGCGGACTTTTTCGCTGCACATGCCCAAAGACACGTCCATCCACAAAATCCTCCTCATCGGCTCCGGCCCCATCGTCATCGGGCAGGGGTGCGAGTTTGACTACTCGGGCGTGCAGGCTTGCAAGGCGTTGAAGGAGGAGGGCTACACGGTCATCCTCGTGAACTCGAATCCGGCGACGATCATGACGGACCCGGAGTTTGCGCACCGCACTTACATCGAGCCGATCACGCCGGAGGTGGTGGAGAAAATCATCATCGCGGAGAAGCCGGACGCGCTGCTGCCGACGCTCGGCGGACAGACGGCGTTGAATTGCGCGATGAAGCTTTTCGAGAGCGGCGTGCTGGAGCGGCACGGCGTGAAGATGATCGGCGCGAATGCGGCGGCGATTCACAAGGGCGAGGACCGGCTGGCATTCAAGGAGGCGATGATCAAAATCGGCCTCGACATGCCGAAGTCCGGCGTGGCGCACACGATGGAGGAGGGGCGCGCGGTCGCGGCTGAGATCGGGACGATGCCGCTCATCATCCGGCCGGCGTTCACGCTCGGCGGGACGGGCGGGGGCATCGCGTATAATCGCGAGGAATTTGAAACGATCGTCGCGCGCGGGCTCGACATGTCACCGGTCACCGAGGTGCTCATCGAGGAGTCGCTGCTCGGGTGGAAGGAATTCGAGATGGAGGTGATGCGCGACCACGCGGACAACTGCGTCATCGTTTGCTCCATCGAAAACGTGGACCCGATGGGCGTCCACACGGGCGACTCGATTACGGTCGCGCCGATCCAGACGCTCACGGACCGCGAGTTCCAGGTGATGCGCGATGCGTCGTTCGCGATTATCCGCGAGATCGGCGTGGAGACGGGCGGGAGCAACATCCAGTTCGCCGTCCACCCGGACACGGGGCGGATGATCGTCATCGAGATGAACCCGCGGGTGTCGCGCAGCTCGGCGCTGGCATCGAAGGCGACGGGCTTCCCCATTGCAAAAATCGCCGCGAAGCTGGCCGTGGGCTACACGCTCGACGAGGTGCGCAACGACATCACGCGCGAGACGCCCGCGAGCTTCGAGCCGACGATTGATTACGTCGTGGTGAAATGCCCGCGCTTCACGTTCGAGAAATTCCCGCAGGCCGACGCGGTGCTGACGACGCAGATGAAGAGCGTGGGCGAGGCGATGGCGATTGGCCGGACGTTCAAGGAGGCACTGCAAAAGGCGCTGCGCTCGCTGGAGATCAAACGGTTTGGGCTCATCGGCGACGGCAAGGACGTGGAAGTGGACGATGAAACACTGCGCACGAAGCTGATCGTGCCGGGTGCGGAGCGGATCTTTTTCCTCGGCCTCGCGTTTCAAGCCCCACGTAGGTGGACGGTGGAGCAGGTTTTCGAGCTGACGAAGATTGACCGGTGGTTCTTGGAGAACATCCGTGAGATTGTTTGGCAGGCAGGAGTTCTCGAAGGCTTGGGCGAACTTTGTCCCGAAGATTTTTCGTCTGCAGCCGGACTAACGCCGCCTGACCTTGGAGACTCAAGAATTGGGGGTGACTGCATTCATGACGACATTCGCGGCGCGAAAAAACTCGGCTTTTCGGATCGCCAAATCGCCCATGCGACGAAGCTGTCGGACAAGGATGTTCGCGCGCTTCGTCGGCGGGTCGGCATCATCCCCACCTACCGCCTCGTGGACACCTGCGCGGCGGAGTTCGAGGCCTACACGCCGTATTACTACTCGACCTACGGCGACGAAAACGAGCGGCGCGAGAGCGGGAAGAAGAAAGTCATCATCCTCGGCGGCGGGCCGAACCGCATCGGGCAGGGCATCGAGTTTGACTATTGCTGCGTCCACGCGTCGTTCGCGCTGCGCGAGATGGGCTTCGAGACCATCATGGTAAACTCGAACCCCGAGACCGTCTCGACCGACTACGACACCAGCGACAAGCTCTACTTCGAGCCGCTCACGCTCGAGGACGTGCTGAACATCTGCGAGCAGGAGAGCGAGAATCTCCTCGGCGTCATCGTGCAGTTTGGCGGGCAGACGCCGCTGAATCTCGCCAACGGCCTCGCCGAAGCCGGCGTGCCCATCATCGGCACCTCGCCGCGCAGCATCGAGATCGCCGAGGACCGCAAACTTTTCGGAGCGATGCTCGACAAGCTCGGCATCCGCCAGACCAGCGGCGGCACCGCCGTGACCGAGGACGAAGCCGTGGCCGTGGCGAACCGGGTGACGTATCCCGTGCTCGTGCGCCCGAGCTTCGTGCTCGGCGGACGCGGCATGATGCTCGTCCACAACGAAACCGACCTGCGCAAATATGTGCGCGACGCGATTGACGGCGCGACCGGCAAGGCGACGCACCCGATCCTCGTGGACCATTTTCTCGAAGATGCGACCGAGGTGGACGTGGACTGCATCAGCGATGGCGAGACGGTCGTCATCGGCGCGATCATGGAGCACATCGAGCAGGCCGGCATCCACAGCGGCGACAGCGCCTGTGTGATCCCGCCATTTTCCCTCAGCGATAAGGTGAAGACGGAAATCGCCACCGCGACGAAGGCGATGGCCCGTGAGCTGAACGTCATCGGTCTGATGAACGTCCAGTTCGCCGTGCAGAACGAGACGGTCTATGTGCTCGAAGTGAACCCGCGGGCGTCGCGCACAGCGCCGTTCGTGAGCAAGGCCATCGGCGTCCCGTTGCCGAAGCTCGCCGCGAAAATCATGGCCGGTGCGAAGCTCGTGGACCTCGGCTTCACGAAGGAAGTCGTGCCCGCGCACTACTGCGTGAAGGAGGCCGTGTTCCCGTTCACAAAATTCCCCGGCACCGACATCGTGCTCGGCCCCGAGATGAAGAGCACCGGCGAGGTGATGGGCATCGACGCCAACCTCGGCATCGCCTACGCAAAAGCGCAGATGGCCGCGCAGCCCGCGTTGCCATTGAAGGGGAACATTTTCATCTCCATCGCCGACGCGGAAAAGTCCCGCGCCGCCGAACTCGCGAAAGGCTACGCCGACCTCGGCTTCACGCTCTACGCCACGAGCGGCACCGCCGACGTTTTGGAAAAAGCCGGCATACCGGTGAAAAAGCTCTTCAAACTCTCCGAAGGCCGTCCGAACGCCCTCGACATGCTGAAGAACGGTGAGCTGTCCCTCGTCATCAACACCCCGAGCGGCAAGTCCGCCCGCGAGGACGAAGTGAAAATCCGCAGCACCGCCAGCAGCAACCGCGTCCCCGTGATGACCACCCTCCGCGCCGCCCGCGCTTCGCTGGAAGGTATCCGCTCGATGAAAGCGAGCGGATACAGCGTGAAGCCGCTGCAGGAGTGGCACAAGTAAGCTTCAATTGGGGCTGGATCGTTTGTCCCGCAGGGACAGCCCGAGATTAGCCGGTCGGCGTCAGCCACCGGATCGTGGGTAAAATGAACAAAGCCCCGGCAGGGGCGGAAGACGAACGTGGTGCGCACAATTTCCATCGCCCCGCTGGGGCTGTTGTTCCATGCGGGCGCGATCCGGTGGCTGACGCCAACCGGCTAATCTCCGTCCGGCCCTTCGGGCCTCAATTCCAGCGTTTCAGTCCTGCTTGCGGATGCGGACTTTTAGTTGCCGCGAGAGGAACCAGCGGACGGCGAACATGTCGCACGTGGCTTTCCATGCGCGGGAGCCGAAGCCGTATTTGCTCACGCCGGCGACGCGGGGGCGGTGGTGCGTGGGCATTTCGGTGACACGGTAGCCGAGTCCTTTCACGAGCGCGGGGATGAATCGGTGCATTCCGCGAAATAGAAAGAGCGCGTCGCGGCACTCGGTGCGCAGGACTTTCAGCGAGCAGCCGGTGTCGTGGACGCCGTCGCGTGTGAAGCGTGAGCGGACAAAGTTGGCGATGCGGCTGGAGATTTTTTTGCTCCAGTTGTCCTGGCGGTTCACGCGCCAGCCGCAGACGAGATCATAGCCTTCGTCGAGCTTGGCGAGCATCTTCACGATGTCGGCGGGGTCGTTCTGGCGGTCGCCGTCGAGGAAGATGGTGATGTCGCCTTTTGCTGCGTGGATGCCGTGATACATCGCGGCGCTCTGGCCGGCGTTTTTTTCAAACTCGATGATGCGCACGCCGGGGCCGCGCTGGATGCGTTCGAGCGTTTTGTCCGTCGAGCAATCGTCCACGAGCACGAGTTCGTAGTCGCGACCGGCGAGTGAGGTGGCGAGTTCGGCCTGCAAGGGGCCGATATTTTCCTCCTCGTTGAATAGTGGGATGACGACTGAGAGCATGAATTTGAAAAGCGCAGGTCAGTTCAGAGTGCGGGCGCGTGTGCCGCAAGCGAGAACGTGTTTAATCCAGTAACTTGCCGGGTTTGTAGCGGTGGCAGATGAAAATGCGGATGGTGCGCAGGGGCTGACCGTTTTCCTTTAGTTCGAAATCGGTGGCGATTTCCCATTTGTCGAAGGTGCGTTTGAGCACGCTCGGTGGTTTTTCCTCTTTGCGAGTGGTGATGTAGAGCGCGGTGCGTCCGGCGAATTTATTGATGCCGTATTCGCGGGAGTCTTCCTGATCGTTGATGATGGGCGCGGTGCGTTCTTCGTATTCGTCGTAGCGGGGCCAGAAGTGAAATTGGTTTGCGGCGACGGGCGATTCCTCGACGTAGCAGGCGGGATGTCCGGGTGCTTCGATGCGCTTTTCCGGCAGGTAATAGCAAAGCGAACCAGCGAGGCCGTAGTTTTCCGCGATGAGGAAAACGGGCTGCCCTAACTGTTGTTCGTATCGCTGGCGGAAATCGGCGACGGTTTGTGAGGTGGTGACCCAGCCCCGGATGCGCGCTGTGATCTGATTGGAGAACGGCAACGGGATGCCAATGGCATAAACTAAGCCGACGATGCTCATTGCTCCAGCGAGCAAGAGCGTGGTGGTGACGAGTTTGCGCGGGGCGCGATCCATCCAGTGCGCGACGGTGAGGATGACGATGGTGACGCCGGCGGGTGCGGTCCAGTTTACCTCGCTGTCGTGGTGGAGGGAAATCCACAGATAAGTGAGGACGACGGGTAGCGCGAATGCAGTGAGGAAGCGGGATTTCCAATGGATGTTGGGCGCGTCTTTGCAGGCTCCGATACCGATGACTGCGGCGAGAACGGGCACGGCGATGGCGATTTTGTGGAGCTGCGGAACGTCGAAGGCGTTGCCGAGAAAATAGAGCGCGAGTGATGTGAACAGGACGAGCGCGACAACGACGGGGTGTGCGCGCAGTCCGCGTGGGAATGCGGGAATCGCATGCAGGAGCGCTTTACCCCAGCGAGCGAGCGAGTCTTTGCACACCGCCCAGAATGCGACGAGCATGGCGGCGAAGATGAGCGGGGAATAAACGCCGAAATGGCTGGCGACGAATTTTCCGAAATCGGTGAAATTGATCTGCCACCACGGTGTCTCCAGTCCGCCGCGCGATGAGAGGTGGTGGAGGATCGGCCAGCCGCGTGGTTCCTGCCAGTGCCACGGCGGCCAGAGCGCGGGGAGGAATGCGGCGAGCATACTCCAGAAGCCGGGGCGCAGGAGTTCGCGGCGATAGCGCGGGGTCATCGCAAGGAGGAGGAGCACGCCGAGGAGCTGAAAGGCGTTTGTCCATTTGCACAAAAAACCTGCGCCGATGAGCGCGCCGCTGAGCGGCCACCACAGCGAGAATGCAGGGCTTTTTTCCAATGCCCGCCAGAGCGTGCAGAGCGTGGCGGTCCAAAAGAAAATCGAGAGTGGATCGATCGTCATCAGCAAGCCACCGGCGTTGAAGAGCGGGGTGAGATTGAGCAGCACGACTGTCCATGTCGCGGTGCGGGCGTCGTAGAGTCTGCGTGCGAGCCAGAAGATGAGCAGGCTGGTGCCGAGCGCGAGCATCGGAGCGAAAAAGCGCACGCCAAATTCGCCGTGGCCGAAGAGCGAAGTGCCTGCGTGCATTGTGAGGGCGACGCCGGGGCCTTTGCTGAAATAACACCAGTCTAGGCGCTGACTCCATTCGTGGTAGTAGGCTTCGTCGGGCGATAGCTCCATCTGGCGAATCAAGACGAGACGCAGCACGGTGAGGACGATGAGGAAAGCGGCGAGTCTCATGCGGAAAGGATTGTGGGATTTTGCGAAGCAATGCGAGGCGCGATGCGTGCGCCCCAGCGCCGCCACGCCCATTCGGCGATGAGCAATGCGAGTAGCCCGGATGCGAGACCGACGCAAATCCCCGCGAATACATCGCTCGGCCAATGTGCGCCGGTATAGACGCGCGAGTAGCTGACGATGAGAGCGGGGATGAATGCAAGCCAGCCGCGCCGACGCCACAGGAGTGCTGCGATGAGCGCGGCTGCAGTGGTGTTGGCGGAGTGGTTCGAGGGGAAGGATTTGCCCGGCTGATCGAGCCCGGTGCCAAGGGAGTTTTTTTCTTTCAGCGGCTGAAAAAGCCCGCGCCATGCAGGTCTGGCGAGGTCGAGTGTGCGCACGCCGACTTCGCTCTGGTGCGGGCGCAGACGGCCAGTGGCGGCCTTGATGTTTTTGCCGAAAAGTCCGTCGCTCATCCCAATCGCGATCAGCGTGACGACGAGAAATGCGCGCCCTTTAAACCCGGCACGCACGCCGACTGCGATGACGAGGAGCACGATCGGCACGGTCCAGAGCGCCCCGCTGGACATGATGGCCATGAGCCGATCCAGCGCGGGGCAGGTCCATTCGTGATTGATGAGAAAAAGGAGCTTTTGATCCATCCTAGGTTCGCCGAAGTTCGGAGCCTATGGGCCGACTGTTTTCTGTAAAGCTCCCGCTCGCTGCGATGTTGATGTTTCTTTTTTCCGCGCACGCGGATGAAGCACCCGACGCGCACGAACTTCTCCGTGTGGTTCGCATGGCGCAGACCGGGCAGGAGTGGAATCTCACCGGCCAGCTCCGTGTGGGCAGTGTAAAACATCCTTTCAAACTCGCGGTGGC
>JBEIQV010000329.1:0-3408 GCA_040376335.1 Verrucomicrobiia bacterium
CCTCCTCCGCCTCGTCTCCGCTCTCCTCGCCGAAACTTCCGACGATTGGGAATCCTCTAAAACTTACCTCAATATGCATCCATCCATCCCACCCTCCGCCTGACACTCGCCTCTTTTACAGAAAATTACTTGCTCGGCCGGCTCTGCCGGCGCTGTTGGTTTGGGCGCTGGAGCTGCGGGAGGTGTCGTGGTGTTGGGGGTGGACGGAGTTTTTGCAACGAGGGCAGCGGCCTTGTCGGCGAGAATAACCGGCCAGTTTGGATTCGAGAGCAGTGTCGGATTCGATGCGCTGGCTTCACGGTATAACTCAACGAACTTGGTATTCAGCGGCGTTCCCGCACGTGAAAGATCGGGGTATTTCGCCGCCGCCTGTTTCTGTGCATCGGCGACAGTCTGGGCTTGTGAGGAAATTTGCATTGCGCAAACCAGCGCAAACGCAAGGGCGAGAAGTTTGGTTTTCATCAGTAGTTTGGGTGGTGCGGGAGTTGGGAGATTAGATTAAAACTCTCAACATATGCACCTTCATTTAAGTTTACTCAGTCACTCCGAGTATTGGGCCGAGGTCCATTCGGAAGTCGCTCCGTTTGAGTTCGGTTGAGTGCAGGCTGGAAATGGTGCCGTCGAGGAAGAGTGCGTTTGGGCAATGAAGCTTGTCGCGAAAGAGGGTAGCGAAATCGTGAAAGTTTAGTGGGACATCCGAGATTACGAACAGTGCCACATCGGGCGACGGAACGCCGACGCCATTACGAAAGAGCCGGTTCGCCGAACCTGCCTTGAATGCGGGATGGAACATACCGTTTTGGACAAGCATCGGTCCGGATTGCGTGGCGATGATGACGCGCTCGCGGAGCTTGGGATATTCGGACGATTCGATGATTTGCGCGCCTTTTTCGGTGACGAGAAAGACGCCGTTTGGTTTGAGGAAAAAATTTCCCTCGCCGTTGTTCGTATTCAGTGGCGTGAGTTGTTTTCCATCGGAAACAGAAAGGCCGACTGCGGAAAAATCTCCGTGATACATCCCTGCGTTCATCGCGAAGACGAGTTTTTCGCCGCGCTTTTGCAGCCATGCGGAGAGGCGCTCGAATCGTTTGAATGGCTGTCCGTTTTCGTCGCGGTGAAAAAGCTGAAGCCTTTCTTTGCGAATGTTGACCCGGCAGACGGTGACACGCTTTCCCTCAATCTCCACGGTGCTGAATTCGACGGCTGTAGCGGTGCCAAGCAGGGCAAGTATCGCGAAGCACACAACGAAGAACCTCCCTACAGATGTTCTCAGGAGATTTACAGGGAAGCTATGAGGCATGGTTTCCATCTACAGACGTTCAACGAGGCCAGCAAGAACCGAGGTTTTTCAAACATTCTAAAAATCTTTTGAACACCCGGCCAAGGTCGCGGTCATATGCTGGCGTTAGGGGTGGTTCGGGTCGCCCGACGGAGCAGATTCAGGGGTGGGTCTCTCCGTCGGCGGCCCGGAATTTTTTTAGGACGAAGTTTTCATGCGGGATGCTCATTCGCCATTTGGCTTTTCCCGATTTCCCGCCCTACAATCCTCCTCCGATGACCTCTGACACGCCGCTCCTCGGCCTACGCGGCTGTGTGATTGATGCTCCCGAATACGGCAAGCTCCGCAGCTGGCGCGATGGCGCGGTGGTGATTGCTGATGGGCGTATCGCGGAGGTCGGCGACTTTCAGCGCCTCGGGAAAAAATCGCGTCCACGGCCCATTCGGTGGCTACACTCGGAGCGCGCGGTCATTTTCCCCGGCCTGATCGATCTGCATTCGCACGTCCCGCAATACCCGGCTGTGGCGCGCGGGCGCGGGCAGCTTCTCGACTGGCTGCACGCGTGCATTTTTCCGCGTGAACGGACTTTCACCGGCCCGCCCGGACAGCGCGAGGCGGCTGCGTTTTTCCCCGAACTGGCGCGTCACGGCACGACGACGGCGATGCTTTACGCGGCGATTTACGAGGATTCGTGCGATGCGGCGTTTGCGGCGGCGGCGCGCGCGGGGCTGCGTGTCATTATGGGGAAAATGATGATGGATGTGGGCACTTACGGGACGCTCCAGCCGCGCAAGGTCATCAGCGTTTCCATGCTCGAAAGCGAGCGTCTCGCGCGCAAATGGCACGGTGCCGCCGAGGGGCTGCTCGAATACGCGTTCAGTCCGCGCTTTGCCCTCTCGTGCAGCGAACGGCTCATGCGCGAAGCCGCTGCGATGGCCGCGCAATTTGGCTGCTACATCCAGACGCATCTCGCCGAGACGCGCGAGGAATGCGAACGCGTGCGCCATATGTTCCCCGCGCGCCGCGACTACACGGAGGTGTATGAAAAATTTGGCATCGCAGGACCGCGCACGGTCTTCGGCCATTGCATCCATATCAACGAACGCGAGCGGGCCGCGCTGGCAGCGAGCGGGTCGGCGATTGCGCATTGTCCCACGGCAAATCTCTACCTCGGTAGCGGCATCATGCCCCTCGCCGAGCACAAAGCCGCCGGCCTCCGCATCGGACTCGGCAGCGATGTCGCCGCAGGACCGGAGTTAAATATGTGGCAGGTCATGCGCAGCGCCATCGAGAGCCAGAAAGCGCGATCCTTTTACGAAGCGAATGTCACCGCGCCTTCGCCAGCGCAAGTGTTGCACCTCGCCACACAAGGTGCAGCGGATGCGCTCGGAAAGGGTGGCGTCATCGGCAGCTTCGAGGTCGGGAAAGAGGCTGACGTGACGGTGATGGATGCTTCGATTCTGCTGCCCTATCGCGGCAGCGCGACAAAGCCTGATGAACTCAGCGCCGAGGACATCCTCTCGCTCTGCATTTATCGCGGCGGCCCCCACGCCGTGCTGGAGACTTTCGTGCGTGGCCGCAGCGTCTATCGTTCCGCAGAGCCGGAGTTGTTTTGAATTGCTGAACGCCCCTCGCCGACTGCACCAATGACCCAAAACGAGATGCCAACCCGCAATCCGCAATCCGCAATCTGCAATTCTGACCCAGTCGCGCTCGCGCTCGCCGAGGACATCGGCAGCGGCGACATCACGTGCGAATTTTTCGTGGACGCGTCGCAGAAAGGCTTCGCGCGCATTTTCGCGAAGCAGGCGCGCATCGCGGCGGGCGTCGAGGAGGCCGCGCGTGCATTTACGCTCGTGGATGCGGCGACGAAAGTGAGCATCGTTCGCGCGAGTGGCAGCGTGCTCGCAGTCGGCGATACCGCTCTGGAGGCGAGCGGGCTTGTGCGTTCGCTGCTCACGGCAGAAAGGACGGCGCTCAATTTCATCCAGCAACTCAGCGGCGTCGCCACGCTCACCAATCGTTTTGTCGAGGCAGTGAAACCGCATCGCGCACGAATCCTCGACACGCGCAAAACCACGCCCGGACTGCGGGCGCTGGAAAAAGCGGCGGTCGTCGCGGGCGGTGGC
>JBEIQV010000066.1:0-12956 GCA_040376335.1 Verrucomicrobiia bacterium
CTACGGCACCCCCGCCGTCCTCTAAAACACACGCCCCTCGCGCAAAGACGCAAGGGCGCAAAGCGGCGTCGCTCAAATCATGCCGCCCAAAAGCTCATGGTTCGAGCCCAAGCTCCGCAGGGGCCTTTTCTTCCACATTTTAAAATATTTGCCTGTCTGCCAAATTGCCCGTTTCTTCACAGCCATCGATGAGCATTCGGATCATCATTACTGTATCTCTTTTGCTCGTCGTGTGCGTTATCGGCGCCTTTCAAAGGATAATGCTTCCACCTTGGGCATGGATGGTTTGGGGAATTTTATTGCTCGTAGCTGTTGCAGGCTGGGTAATTGTCAGCCGCGTTATTTCGTGGGGAGTGCGGAATGCGATAATGCTGATGCCGATTTCAGACAAACTTCTCCCCCATGCGAGCCGTCTAAACATCAAGCTAAAGGAAATTGACTCATCGGTTTCACAGATTGAGACAATGATTGCGCAAAAGATGCGTTTTCGTCCACTTGCTTGGCTGGCTATTCGAGCATTCCGGCTAAAGTCGGATGGATTTCTTCAGAGCATCGTTGAGCATTGCAAAGCAAACGGCTCGGAGGTTTTTGACGAGCGATTGTTTGCATCTTGGATTCACGGAAAAGTGGCGGAGAAACTTGCGGATACCGCTGCCGACATGGTTTCAGGTTTTTGGATGATCGCCGTGATCGTGCTCGTGAGCACCGGCCTTTTCTTTGCGATGCCGCATTTTCGTTAGAGATATTCTGAGTATGGCGAGGGCTGTGGATGGGACAAGGGACAGGCCTATGATGCGGCGGAAGGTAAAACCAGTTGCCTCACGCTCTTTACGCCTTGGCGTCTTTGCGCGAAATAAAACATCGCGCCCGTGCTTGGCGTTTGGCGCACGATGAGCTACGAGGCTTCCATGCATTCCTTGCTCCGTCTGCTCTTCCTCGCTGGTGCCGCGTTCATTTTCTCCTCCTGCGCCCGCTCGCTGCCGAAATACGAAAAGCCCATTGCTCGTGCCCAGTTTCAGAGCGTCCGCACGACGGCTTACACGCACAGCGAGGATGATCATCTCTGCCACGGCTGCCGCACTGCGCTCGGCACGACGTTGCGCTACGGGAAAGTCCGCAGCGCCGCCGCCGATTGGTCGCGCTGGCCTGCGGGCACGGTCTTTCGCATCCTCGAAACGGGCGAGGTGTGCGAGGTGGACGACATCGGCTGGGCGCTTGCGGGGCGTAATACGATTGACCTCTACAAACCGACGCGCAGCGCGATGAATGCGTGGGGCGTTCGCACGGTGAACATCGAAATTCTCCAATGGGGCGACGACGCCAGCAGCCTCTCCATCCTCAGCAAGCGGATGAAGCACCGCCACGTCCGGCGCATGGCGAACGATCTGGAAAAGCGAATCGCCAGCGGCGCACAAAATCCCGAGACACTCATCGCCGCCGTGCCCGCGCCCGCCCCTGCCGATCCTCCCCAACTTCGCCCTTTCAGAAAACCCACGCGCGGGTGAGTGGCGAGTCGTCCCGACATGTGGAAGCCTGAGTGATGCGCAGCGTCATTGTGAAGAGGAAGCGCCGCCGTAGCGACGGCAGAGCAACCGGCACACCGTCCGAGCGCATAAATGGGTCCATCACAGGCTAACTACGGAGTGCCTACAGACATCCAAAACTCCGGCGCACTTGCACGCGTCTTAGGCGAAATTGTTACCGCGGTTCAGGCCAGCATTTTGGCAAGATGCTCGGCGAGTTGGGCGCCGAGTTTCTGCACTTGCGCGGCCTTTTTCTCGTCCGCCAGAGAGCCGTCCGCCCGGAATACTTCGTGCGCTTTGCTCACTGCTACTTGGTCGGGCAGCACGGTGACCCCGATGTTACCGAGGATGGCGCGGACATGCACCAGCCCGCGCAACCCGCCCAACGCCCCCGGTGAGGCTGCACACAAAATTGCGGCCTTGCCACTGAACGCCTCCAGCGGTGGCTCATCCTCCGTCTCGGGGCGCGAAACCCAGTCTATGGCGTTCTTCAGCGCGGCGGTGATGCTGCTGTTGTATTCCGGAGACGCGATGAGCAGTCCGTGATGTTCGCGGAAAAGTTGTTTCAGTTTTTTCGCGGAATCCGGCAGCCCTTCCGCGTCTTCCAAATCCTGATCGTAAACTGGCAGCGTAAAATCGCGCAGGGCGATCACAGTCACCTCCGCGCCCGACGCGCGAGCGCCCGCCGCTGCGATGGTGACGAGTTTTTGATTGAATGAATCGCGGCGGAGACTACCGCCAAATGCGAGGATGCGTGGAGTGGTCATGGATGTGGTTGTTTTTTGGTATTCGCAGAGTGATGCCAGGTAAATCGCATTTGCCCCCTCCCCTGCGCGTAAACTTCCGCTCGCACTTGTGCGGGGGCGTCGCTTCACTGGCGGCATGGCTGCTGTGAAAACTGCTTCGATTTATGCCGTCATCGGCACCGATGACGTGGAGGTGAAGCGCGTCGCGAAGGACCTGAGCGTGAAGCTCGGCGCGGGCGGGGATTTTGGCGCGGACATCATTGACGGGCAGGTGGAGAATGCGGAGCAGGCGGCGCAGCGGGTGTATCAGGCCATCGAGTCGATTCAGACGTTTGGTTTTTTCGGCGGTGAGAAATTGGTGTGGCTGAAGAATGCGAATTTCCTCGCCGATGATCGCACGGGGGGTGCTGGCGCGACTGTCGAGGCGGTGGAAAAACTCACCGAGGTGCTGGACGCGGGGATGCCGGACGGGACTCGCTTTTTGCTGAGTGCGGGGTCGGTGGACAAGCGACGTTCGTTTTACAAAAAGCTGAGCAAGTTCGCGGAGTTGCAGGTGTATGACAAACTGGACAACACGAAGTCGGGCTGGGAGGAGGCGGCTTCGCTGATGGTGCGCACGATGGCGCGGGAGCGCGGGCTGCAACTGGACGGGGAGCCGCTGGAGTTGTTCACGCTTTTCACCGGCGGCGACCGCCGCACCATCGAGAGCGAACTCGACAAGCTCGATCTTTTCCTCGGCCCGGAGCGCCGCGCGGTGACGGAGGACGATGTGCGCCTGAATACTCCGCTTTCCCGCGAGGGCATCGTGTTCGAGCTGGGAAATGCGCTCGCTGCCCGCAAGCTGCAACGCACGCTTGAACTCCTGCGTCAGCTTCTTTTCCAAGGCGAGAGTGCCATCGGCATCCTGCTCGCGACGATCATCCCGACTGTGCGGAATCTGCTGCTCGTGAAGGATCTCATGTCGCGCCATAAAAACCTGAAAGCACCGGCGCAGGCGTTTTATTTCGGGAAGGATTTGGAGCGACTCGGCGAGGCGGCCATCGCGCATCTGCCGCGCACGAAGGAGGGAAAGCTGAATGCGTATCCGCTCGGACTCGCGGCGCAAAGTTCCCGCCACTACTCGCTCGCAGAATTGCAGGCGGCGTTGCGCGCGTGCCTCGAGGCAAACATCGCACTGGTATCGTCGGGCACGGAGGCGGAGGTTGTGCTTTCGCAACTCATCGTGCGCATCATCGCGAAGTGACGGCGGCTACTTTCGCCGGTGCTGCTTGATGCGACGCCTCACGTCGGAATCGGCTTCGTCGAGGAGTTTCAGCAGAGCGTCCACGGAAATGGCGTGTCCTCCGAAAGTGATCGCGGTTTGCTGTTCGAGGTGATCATTCGTGGCGACGGTCATGTCGTGCTCCTGCCCGTATTTCGCCACGAGGCGCTCGACGATTTGGTCGGCGGTTCCTTTTGACCCGGAATAAAAAACCTGAACGCCTCCGGGGATTTTTTCCTGCGAATGCCGTGCGCCCTTTCCATCGAAGACGACGACCACGTGAACGCCCGTGGCATCCTGATACGCGGTGAGGCGCTGGATGAGTTGTTCGCGCGCGGCCTCCATGTTGCGACGGTGCAACGCAAGGAGTTCCGGGCACGCAAAGATCACACTATGCGCATCAACGAGCAGGTAGCGCAGGCGGGGCCGCATGTGCGGCTAAGGGACTAGGCGTCCGCCTTTTTCTTGGCGGCAGGCTTTTTGGCCTTTGGCTTGGAGGTAGCGGTGCCGGCTTTGGCCTTGGCCTTTTTGCGCTCCAGATATGCCATACGGCGACGACGGTTTTCGACTTTGTTGTATTGCTTGCCCATGTAGTTGGAAAGTGAGGCGGGGCTGTTACGGGAAAGTGAACGGGGGGTCAACCGCTTAATCCTGAAAACAGGAATGAGCCTGTTGCCTTAAAAGTTTTTACACCCAAGAAGAGTGAAGGAAGATGCCTAAAAGTGTCGTTAACAATTAAGAAGAAACCGGCAGCGCGAAAGGATACCCATATGCTTTTCCAGACGGTAGTCACATACGCAGTATGTGTGTGATGAGGGGAGATGCTCGCACACATTGTGTCTTTTCCCGACGGATTCTTGTCTTTCTGCGGGGGAGTGGGCACACAGCGGGATGCTTCAATTCGACTACGTCATCATCGGCAGCGGGATCGCGGGGCTGAGCTTTGCGCTGAAGGCGGCGCGCTCGGGGAGCGTGGCCATCATTACGAAGAAGGCGAAGGCGGAGACGAATACGGCGTGGGCGCAGGGCGGGATTGCGGCGGTGACGGATGAGGCGGATTCGTTTGAGGCGCATGTGCGCGATACGCTGGATGCGGGCGCGGGGCTTTGCGATGAGGCGGTGGTGCGCGGTATCGTGCGCGACGGGCCGGAGCGCATCCGCGAGTTGATGGAGATTGGTGTGCAGTTTGACCAGCAGGCGAACGGCGCGCCGGATCTCACGCGCGAGGGCGGTCACAGCGCACGGCGCATCCTGCACGCACGAGATGCGACGGGACGCGAAATCGAGCGGGCGCTGCTGGATGCGGTTTCGCGCGAGCCGCGAATCACTTTGCTGGAAAATCACATGGCGGTGGATTTGCTGACGCTGCGCAAGCTCGGTCACGCCGGCCCCGACCGCTGCGTGGGCGTGTATGTTTTGCACGAGGCGACGGGCGATGTGCTGACGGTGCGCAGCGACAGGCTGGTGCTGGCGACGGGTGGTTGCGGAAAAGTGTATCTCTACACGACGAATCCGAACATCGCGACAGGGGACGGTGTGGCGATGGCGTGGCGCGCGGGGGCGCAAATCGCAAACATGGAGTTCATCCAGTTTCACCCGACGTGTCTTTTTCACCCCGAGGCGCGCACTTTCCTCATCAGCGAAGCGGTGCGCGGCGAGGGCGGTCGGCTCGTGGACAAGGACGGGCGGGAGTTCATGCACAAATACGACAAGCGCGGTGCGCTGGCCCCGCGCGACATCGTGGCGCGCGCGATTGATGCGGAGATGAAGCGCACGGGTGCGCCGTGTGTGTTCGTGGATATTTCGCACAAGCCGGCGGAGTTTGTGCGCTCGCATTTCCCGACGATCTATGAGCGGTGTCTCGCGCTCGGCCTCGACATCACGCGACAGCCCATCCCGGTCGTCCCGGCGGCGCACTATCAATGCGGCGGCGTGGCCACGGATGCGGACGGCGCAAGCACGGTGCCGGGTCTTTTCGCCATCGGCGAAGTGGCATGCACCGGTCTGCACGGCGCGAATCGTCTGGCGAGTAATTCACTGCTCGAAGCCGTGGTGCTCGCACACCGCGCAGCGCTCGCGCTCACCGCATGGCTGCCGCCCACCGACGCGGTGCCGGAGTTGCCCGAGTGGAAAAGCGGCGAAGCGACTGACGTGGATGAGTTGGTGGTGATTTACCACAACTGGGACGAAATCCGCCGCCTGATGTGGGACTACGTGGGCATCGTCCGCACGGACAAACGCCTCCAGCGCGCCGCGACGCGCTTGCGCAATCTGGCCGCCGAGATTCAGGAGTTTTACTGGGACTTCAAAGTCACGACCGACCTACTCGAACTGCGTAATCTCGTCGCCGTGGCGTCGCTCATCGTGGACAGCGCGCTGCTCCGCCACGAAAGCCGCGGCCTGCACTACACGCTCGACCATCCACAGACAGACGAGCGTTTCTGCCGCCCGACGGTGATCGGGAAATAGTGAGAGGTTTCATTTCCCCGCACAAAGGCGCGGAGGCATCAAAGTTGATACGTTCAACTTCGAGGCACTCTGCGTAATGCGGGTTCTTTGCGGCTTTGCGCGATGCTACTACCAGCCGTGCGCGGCGCGGACTTTGATCATCACGTCGAGGATCGCGTTCCACGTCTGCGCTTGTTCGAGCTTCGCATTCGGGAACATGCAGCCATCCCAGCAGATGTGTTGGATTCCACGGGCTGCGGCATCTTTCAGCCAGTAGCCTGCGCATTTCACGATATCGAGTTTGCCGTTTGGATCATCGGCGGGGCAGTGCTTGCCGGTCTTGTCGTGCGAGCCTGCGCCGTGGACGTGGCCGTCGTTTTGCGCGACGTGGAAATCAATCGTCCACGGGCGGAGTTTGTCGGTCATCTTCTCGTAGGCGGCGTAGAATTCCGCGTCGCTGTAGCCTTCCTTCACGAGGGCGTGCTCAGGCGCGTCGTAGCCGAGGAGGTAGAGGTAGGTGTGCGCGAGGTCGGCCTGGAAACCAACGGTCTTCGGCATTCCGACCGCTTCGAGCAGGTCGAGCATGTCTTTCCACGAATGCATACCCGCCCAGCAGATCTCACCTTCCGCTGCGAGACGCTCGCCGTGCGCCTCGGCGATCTTGCCTGCTTCGCGGAAAGTCTCTGCAATCTTCGCGGTGTTCGCTGTGGGATTTTCGCGCCACTTGTTCACGCCGAACTCGGCGGAATCAATGCGGATGCAGCCATACTTGCGAACGCCGTGTTTGTTGAAAATACCGGCGATGCGGCAGGCCATCTTCACCGCGCTCAGGAATTTTTCGCGCTGTGCCGCGTCGCCCATCGACGAATCGCCGATGGTGCCGGGCCACACGGGCGCGACAAGCGAACCCACGCTGAAACCTTTGCTGGCGATGAGATCCGCGATTTTCAACAACTCGGCATCGCTGGCCTCGGGATTCGTGTGCGGGAGGAAAAGAAAGTAATCAATGCCATCGAATTTCTGGCCGTTCACGTTCGCCGCAGCGGTGAGATCGAGCATCTTTTCGAGGCTGATTGGCGGCTCTTGTCCTTCGCCGGTTCCTTTGCCGACGAGACCGGGCCACATTGCGTTATGAAGTTTAGGAGAGGTGTTGCTCATGGTGTGTTTTGGTTAAAAGAGGGCGCGAAATTAGCGGCGACTCCGATCGTGGCAAGGCGGAAGTCACCACCATTTTTGCATCTGAATGGTTTTGCGAATCGTTTGATCAGCATGGTGCCGCGTAAGTATATGCTCGGCACTCGCCAATCCTGCGCGTCTTACTACCATCCACACGACAATGACTCAGCCAGCCAACTTTACCGACCGTAAATTTCCGCCATTCAGCCTCTCGCGACTGCTGCGAACCGTGTTCGCGCCAAAGGGCGGCGAACGAGTGTGTATTCTCATCGATCTCGACGATCCGCGTGAAGTAGAGGGGTTCCGCTTTCTCCAAAATCCCGACCTCAGCGTGCAGCGTAATGCACATGATGTGTTTTACCAAGGATTGCGCGGCGGAGTGCTTGCAGAGTTGGGGCTACGTGGTGGCGAGTTTTTCGCCTACGAGATCACCGGAGGCAGCAATCTCGATTTGCCGGATGACGCCTTCGCGCCAGATGGCCGTAAGCTGAGCCTGTCTCGCGACATTTATACGAACTACGACATCATCCTCTGCATCTCCACCTACTCCGCGACTGCGCCGCTCACGGCGTTTGCAAAAAAATACGGTTTTCGTGGAGCGACCATGCACGGGATGAATCAGATTATTTTGGCGAGCGGGCTTGCGGTGGATTACGACGACGTGAGCCGCGATGCGGAGAAACTGCGCATCGGCATGACGCGCGCAGACTGGGCGGAGATTGATTATATTTTCGACGGGCAGAAATATACGCTACATCTCGATCTCGGTGCGCAGGAGGCGCAGAAATCACACGGTCTTTGCAGAGGTGGCCCAGACGTGGCGAATCTGCCCGCCGGCGAAATTTACTTTGTGCCGACGGGCGCGGAGGGGCTGTTCCCCATGCGCTATGAGGATGGGAGTTTCGGACTACAGCACGTCACCGGCGGTCGCATCTACAAAGCAACCTTGCTGCGCGGAAATACTGAGACAATCGCGGAACACAACGCAAAACTCACGAGCGATCCAGTAACTGGCGAACTCGGTGAACTCGGTTTCGGCACGCAACAGTTGCCCGTGAGTGGGCGTGATATTCAGGACGAAAAAATCCTCGGCACGATGCATGTGGCGACAGGTCGCAGCGATCATCTCGGTGGAAGACTGACGCCCGATCTTTTCGCCAGCCGCAAGAACGCGACGCATGACGACATCCTCTTTTCACCCACGAAAACACCTGATATTCAAGTCCCGCAAGTGCGCCTCCACCGCGAAGGTCAGACTCACGTGCTCATCGAGAAATACTCCCCGGCGGCTTACATGCGCGGGCTGATGGACGCTTGACGCGCTGTGTTTTCCCAGCCGCACGTGCTGCTGCCGCGATGCCCTTGTCCGCCCATTCGCAGAGCAACGCTGATGAGTCCATCGCATCCGTTGGCACTGTGTAGTAGGACATGACTTCGCGTCGCCCGTTCCTGCTTTCGTAGGAAAATGGAATGAGCCTTTGCTCGACGAACCCAGCGCGAATGACGTCATCCACTTTCACGTAAAAAGTGTCACTTGCGACGAGCGCGAACATCTTTCCGCGAAGGTAAAATCCCCAGCCACCAAACATGGAGCGCACACTCACATCACCGAGTGGAGCAAGTAAATCCAGCAGATGGGAAATGAACTCGGTGGGTTTGGGCATCGCTATGGCGAGCGTTGGTTTAGCTGATGCAACGCTGAACTGTGCGACGAGTTGCTCGCTCCGATAAGGTTTTTGCAGAAATGCCTGCCTGTCCGTTTCGAGGAAGTCGGGCGCTGTCAGCTCCATGCTATATCCGCTGGCGTAGATCACGGGCAGGCTCGGACGTTCGTGGAGGAGCAGGTGGGCAAGCTCTCCTCCGGTGATGCCGTTGGGCATGATCATATCGGTGAGTAGAAGGTCCACATCGTCCTTACGCCCAGTCCAGACTTCCAAGGCATGAGGCCCGTCCTTGGCTTCGAGGACTTCGTAGCCGGCTCGCTGAAGAATGGTGCTGGCAAGTTTGCGAACCATTTCCTCGTCTTCGACGATGAGAACGGTCTTACGCTTGGCGGACGCATCAGGCACAGCAGCTACAGCCGCGCGGCGCGATAAATCAAGCTCGGGCTGTTTGTCCGTGGGAGGGAAAAATACGCGGAATGTGGTGCCTTTTCCAACGACACTCTCGACTTCGATCCAACCGTGATGCTGCTTGATGATACCATGGACGACGGAGAGACCGAGGCCGGTTCCTTCGCCACCTTTTTTTGTGGTGAAAAATGGCTCGAACAAGTGCGGCAGATGTTCGGCGGCGATGCCCATGCCAGTATCCGTAACGCTGAGACATACGGCTGTGCCAGGACGGGCGTCGGGGGTGCGCTGCGCTGCGTCGTCGAAAATTTCAACCCGCTCAATGGCGACCGTGAGTGTCCCGCCGCGCGGCATGGCGTCGCGTGCATTAAGCACGAGATTGGTGATGACTTGCTCGATCATCGCAGGATCTGCCTCGATGGGCAGCAGACTTTCACCAAAGCGCACCTTGAAAGTGACATCGCCGCCGATGGCGCGCGCCAGCATGGTGACGGTGTTTTTCACCACCTCGTAGAGATGGATGGGACGCGGGAACATGGCCTGTTGGCGGCTGAATGCGAGGAGCTGCCGGGTGAGGCTGGATGCCCGGAGCGCGGCGTTTTCGATGTGCTCCAAATCGGGGCGCGCATCGGCGGGGATGTTGGACTGGCCGAGCAGAATGCCAGCGTGACCTGTGATGATGGTGAGGATGTTGTTGAAATCATGCGCGACCCCGGCAGCAAGCTGACCGACGGCGTTAAGGCGCTGACTTTGCTGTATATGTTTTTCGAGGTTCAGTCGCTCGGTGAGATCTTGAGCTAGGGAAAAAACTCCGACGACTTTTCCATCCAGCCCTACGAGCGGTGTATTGAACCATTCACAGACAACCGTGCGTCCGTCTTTGGTAACATTGTCATTGATGCTGTGAGAGCCGCCAGTGTTGGCGAGCAATTCGCTCCAGAGCTTATCCACCTGCGCACGGGCGGTAGGTGCGACAATGGTCGCGAAAGATTGCTTCTCTATCATTTCATCTGCCTTGAATCCGAAGATTCTCTCAGCCGCCGGATTCCACGCTTTTGCACGCGCCTGCGTATCCCACTCGATGAATGCTACAGGCATTTGTCGGATAGTGATCTGCATCCGCTCATCAGCCTTGCGATAGCGTTCCTCGGCTGCGCTGCGCTCGGCCAGATCTGCATTGAGCATGGACAGCGCTGTGCCGCCAAGGGCGACAAAGGCAAGGATGAGCGCGATGGCAAGAATAGCGTTGCGACGCGCATCGGCAATGGTGTTCAGCCATTCGTGTGCGTCGAAATCAACGCCCACCACGCCGTCAATCTTTCCGCTGGCATCGTAGATCGGTGACCATGCACTTACCCACTCCCCCAGCGGTCAGGGACGATCTCCGTGTCGAAATTCGTCTTTCCCTTGAGAGCAAGCATGAGAGCAAGAGTCTCCTCATCATATTCCTCACCAATCGGCGTGCGCTCCTCACGTTCGCCTTCAAACTTTCCATCATGGTTGTAGTCCGTCTCGGCATCCACGATGAGCACGATTTTCCCATCGGGCAGTTTTCGCATCGTGTAAATATCGGCAACTGCAGGGTTCAGCGCGGCCCATTTTTTTAAAAGGTCTATTTGTTCGAGGTAAAGGGGAGCGTCGGCTTTTGTATCCGGCGTGATTTTTTCATGTCCCATGCGCCCCAGTTCCATCGCGTAGGTCGGCGCGAGGGCTGAGACAAGGCGCTGGATATCCTCTCTGGCATCTTCCCCGGCAGTCTGCACCGACCACCATCCGCCTACCAGAATCGCCCCCACAAGAACCCACGCCGGCAGGGAAAGTTTCGCATGCCTCCAGCGACGAAGTATTACTGCGATAAGCACAAAGACGAGGACACTTACGCCGACAAACACAAGGTAGTCGGTCTGTGTCTTGAGAAAATTCGTAATGCTTGCTGGCATGTCTATTTTTCGTGCTGTCGAGTGTGAGCGCTTTTTCCGCTAGGCGGAAGGGTGAGATTAGCAAGAAACGGGGAAGATGAACGATTTTTTCGATTACGATTCACTCAAGAAGCACATCCCTATTCATTAGACGATTTTTGAAACACCGTCTCCATACACAAAATATCTATATGGACCCTGTGTGTAATGTAAAAATACGAGGTGTGGTTTGAGCCTTGCGGGTATGGCGTTTCTTTGAAAGATAAGGGCGTGCGCCTCCTCGTTGACGAAGATGATAAGAAAACTGCGGCCTTTATTTCCAAGGCTTTGAAGGAAGAAGGCTTTGCGGTGGATGTGTTGCGCGATGGGGACGCTGCGCTCGCTGCGGTGGAGTCCACTCCGTTTGACGGCGTCGTGCTCGACATCATGATCATCGGTCGCGACGGCCTGAGTGTGCTGAAGCAAATGCGGTCAAAGGGCAACCAGACGCCGGTGCTGCTGCTTTCCGCGCGCGGGCAGGTGAACGAACGTGTGGAGGGGCTGAATGCGGGTGCGGAGGATTATTTGGCGAAGCCATTTGCGCTGGAGGAACTCGTGGCGCGTGTGCATGCGCTGGTGAGGCGTGGAACGGATGTGAAGACTCCGGTGCTGCGCGTGGCGGACCTGACGCTGGACACGATTTCGCGCACGGCGGAACGCCAGGGGCGGAAAATCGAGCTGACGACGCGTGAGTTTCGCCTGCTGGAATATCTCATGCGCTCCGCCGGTCGTGTGTGCAGCCGGATGCTGCTGCTGGAAAAGGTGTGGGACTATAATTTCGACCCCGGCACGAATCTGGTGGATGTGTATGTGAGCAAGCTGCGGGAGAAAATTGATACCGACCAATGCGATAAGCTCCTGCACAGCGTTCGCGGTGAGGGCTACGTGATGAGGGAGCCGGCATGACGATCATCAAACGAGCGGGTCTGGGCTATGCGGCCATCGCAGCGGTGTGCCTCGTTCTTGTTTCATGGCTTGCCTATCATGAGTTCGTCGAGGAACCGAAGGAATTCGCAGAGCGGATGCCGGACTTCTCGAACTGGAACGACGCCCTGTGCATCTCCGTGAGATCGTGGACGAGGCATTCGATGACGCAAAAATCCTCGCCGATGCACACGGCATCAAAGTCTCACTCGACGAGTGCAGCGACATCGAGATCGCCGGAGACCGGCACCGGCTGCGGCAGCTTCTGCTCATCCTCTCGGACAACGCGGTGAAATACAACCGCCCCAACGGAACCATCGTCATCGCACTGCGAAAAGCTGGCGACATGGCTGAGTTGCGAATTACGAACACGAGCAAAAAACTCAACCCGAAGTCGCTTGAGAAAGTCTTCACCCGCTTTGTTCGCGGAGAAAATGCACAGGGCCACGTGGAAGGATGCGGCCTCGGCCTCACCATGGCGCAATGGATCGTGCAATCGCACGGCGGCACCATTCAACTGCTCGCGGAAACAGACGAAAGCATCACAGCCTTGGTAAGGCTGCCCATCGCATAAAGAACCAGCGACGGCGCTGACAGCCTGACGACTGCAAACTCATCGCTCATTTTATGAAAACGAAACCAACACCCGGTAAATGCAGACGGATCGTTCTCACAGGCGGCCCCGGCGGAGGAAAGACGACGGCGGCAGATCTTTTCCGGCGCGAGATTGGCGATGCTGTGGTGATTGTGCCCGAGGCTGCGACGATTCTTTTTCAAGGCGGCTTTCCCCGCTCGGGGGAAGGTCATGCTTTGAGCTACGCACAAACGGCGATATTTAATGTGCAGAG
>JBEIQV010000192.1:0-6467 GCA_040376335.1 Verrucomicrobiia bacterium
CGCGCCGCTCGGTGATCCGATGGAGCTGAAGGTGCGCGGCTTTCACCTCTCGCTGCGCAAAGCCGACGCGGCGGGCATCCAGATCGCACGGCTATGAGCGACGGCATCTTTCGCCGCGTCGCCATCGCGGGAAATCCCAACACGGGCAAGAGCACGATTTTCAACGCCCTCACCGGCCTGCGGCAAAAAGTGGGGAATTACCCCGGCGTGACGGTCGAAAAAAAGACCGGCAAGTTTTTCAGCAGCCACGGCGAGGCGATGGAACTCATCGATCTCCCCGGCAGCTATTCGCTGCAAGTGCGTTCGCCCGATGAAGCCGTCGCGCGCGACCTCCTGCTCGGTCGCATCGCCGGCGTCCCGCGCCCGGATGTGATCATCGCCGTCGTGGATGCGTCCAACTTGGACCGCCACCTCTACATCGCCGCGCAGATGCTCGAACTCGGCATCCCCGTCGTCGTCGCGCTGAACATGGTGGACGTCGCGGAGGAACACGGCCTCGTCATTGATCTGATGGCGTTGCGCGAACGGCTCGGCGTGCCCGTCATCCCGATGGTCGCGAGCAAAGGCACCGGCATCATCGAGCTGAAACAAGCCGTCTCCCGCACCCCGTTGCACAAGCCCGAGCAGCGCGCGCAACTCCCCATCGTTTATGAAACCGAGCTAGCCGCGCTGGGTAAAAAACTCCCCTACCCCGCCGAAACCGCACGCCTCGAAGCAATGCTCCTCCTTTCACTCGACGACACCGGCCTCGCCGAGCAATGCCACCCCGCGCACCGCGCCGATGTCGCCGCCGCACAGGCACGCCTCCGCACGCACGGCATTGACCCGCTCGCTGCGCCGGTGGACGCCCGCTACGATTGGGTCGCCGCCATTTGCACCGCCGTCATCCACCGCCACGGCGAAGACTCCGACGGCCTCACGATCAGCGACCGGCTCGACATCGTGCTCACGCACAAACTGTGGGGCTGGCTCGCCTTCCTCGGCATGATGACCGCGATGTTCCTGTGCATTTTCTTCGTCGCGCAGTGGCCGATGGGCTGGATCTCCGCAGTCGTGGACGCCGTCGCTGGCTGGACAAAAGACCATATGCCAGACGGCGACCTGCAAAGCCTCGTCTGCGAAGGCGTGATCACAGGCGTCGGAGCCGTCGTCATCTTTCTCCCGCAAATCCTCATCCTCTTCCTCTTCCTCGGACTGCTCGAAGACAGCGGCTACATGGCGCGCGCCGCATTCATCATGGACAGGCTCATGTCCCGCGTCGGTCTGCACGGGAAATCCTTCGTCCCCATGCTCTCGTCCTTCGCGTGCGCCATCCCTGGCATCATGGCCACGCGCACCATCGAAAACCGCAAGGACCGCTTCGTCACCATCCTCGTCGCGCCGTTCATGTCGTGCTCCGCGCGGCTGCTTGTGTATGCACTGATGATCCCGATGCTACTCCCGACTGCTGGGCTTTGGGAAAAAGCCGGCATCACGCTCTCCATGTATTTCCTCGGCATCGTCGCCGCATTCGGCATGGCGTGGCTGTTTAAAAAGACACTCCTCCGCAGCGAGACACCCATGCTCCTGCTCGAACTCCCGCCCTACCGCGCCCCCGCCATTCGCGGAATCATCCAGCGCATGTGGGAACGCGGCGTCATCTTCCTCCGCCGCGCGGGCACCGTCATCCTCGCGTTAAACGTCCTCCTTTGGGCGCTCCTCCATTATCCCAAGCCCGCCGATCCCGCCGCCCCCGAGAGCGAACGCATCGCCCACAGCATCGGCGGACGCGCTGGTAAAATGATCGAACCCGCCATCGCACCGCTCGGCTTCGATTGGAAAATCGGCATCGGCCTCGTCGGCTCCTTCGCCGCGCGCGAAGTCTTCGTCAGCACCATGTCGCAAGTCTATGACGTCGCCGATGAGGACGAAGACAAACTCCTCGATCGTGTCCGCGACGCCATGGCCGCCGAACGCCGCGCTAACGGCGCACCCATGTTCACCCCGCTCGTCTGCGTGAGCCTCATGGTCTTTTACGTCCTCGCCATGCAGTGCCTCAGCACCGTCGCCATCGTCCGCCGCGAGACCAATTCCTGGCGCTGGCCCCTCTTCCAAATCGCCTACATGAACGCCCTCGCATGGCTGGCATCCTTCCTCGTCTATCAAGGCGGCAAACTCTTCGGCTGGCAATGAACGACACCCTACAAACCATCCTCGTCATCGCGGCAGTCCTCGCCGCCATCCTCTACCTCGCCCTGCGCGGGCGAAAAAAGAAAGGCTGCGGCAACGACTGCGGCTGCGGGACGAAGAAGAAGTAGCGGGCAGCCGTGATAACTGGAGCGGTTCGCAGCAACAAATGGCTACGCATTTCCAGCCGATTCAGATTCATCGTTGAAAGTGGCATCGGTGCTCTGCCACTCCCATGTGGCAACGAAGTCTTGGAACGTCGAGCACGCGCGAACACGGGCGCAAAGCTCGTCTCGCTCGACGAACTGCGTGAGGATGTCGTCGTCGGCAGCAATCGCGTCGAGGTAGTGCTGGCGAAGCTCGTCGAGAGCGTAAGGCCGAACGTGCGTCCAAGTAACGGCCACGCGGGAAACAGGGTTGTAGAAGCTGTGGGCTAGAAAGCGCGAGATAGCAGAAAAGCCCCCAGCAGGTCGCTCGTAGCTAAAGCACCAAACACTGCCTGCGGCATCGAATGCGAGCCACTCGGAGTCAGCGTTGCTGACGAGTGAGAGTCGCGTGACATGAGTGTGAGTCTCGGCCTCTGTTTGGAAGTCGATAAAACATGGTTTTTGGGAAACCGTGAACAAAGGAGCTTCAGGCTTTAGCATGGCGGAGGGATGGGAACGGCTTGCCGCTTCCTTAGCAAACCGAACCTGGGTGCCGCATCGGTCGGGCGGGTGGCTTTTGCCGGATTTGGCTCGCTCAATTTCGTGAGGATGGCCTGCGCACTTCTGCTGCCCTGATCATAGCCCAGCCATTCATGGCTGGTCGCAGAACGCCAACGGCGTTTCATCATTCAGCCCAGCGGTAGCCCCGATTGCTTTCGGGGCTACCCTGGATGCTGTGATAAAAACGGAGCAAACCCTGTAGGGGTTTCATCCCTCAGCGAGGCAATCATGATAACTGCTGCAACCCATTCAGGGTTGTTGGCATTTTGAATCGAACACCCAGGGTAGCTCGTGCCTCGCAACCGCTGGGCTGATTGATTTGAACGCCTTTGGCGTTCCCAACTATTCACCAGTCACCAGTCACAAAAACCTCCACTAGTCGGGCAGTCGCGCCACCAGCCACTTCCCTACTCCACCACCGGCGGCGGATCCGGCTCGGCGCTGACGACTTTGGGTTTCCCGATGAGGCGGTTGCTGCCGACGACGCGGACTTCGATGACGTGCTGGGCGTTGTTTCGCACCCACTTGGGCAGTTCGGCGTAGTAGCCGTGTTTGCCGTTTCCGTAGCCGCGCTCGATGAGATCGGTGCGGTCCAGATTTGCAGGGACGCGGACGACCCAGCCGTAGTCCACATAAACGTCCACGAGCAGGCCGCCGTCTTTTTTGTCCCGCTGCCACACATAGCCTTCGACGGAATAGGCGTCGGCGCGCTCGACCACTTCATCGTGCGCAGGCGGTGGCGGCGGGATGAGGCGTCCGCTGAAAATGAGCATCCCAAAAACGACGGCGTGGAAATTGAGCAGCCGCGCAATCCAGCGCCCGCGCGGCGAGTCGGGCCACCATTTGCTGACTTTGTTCCAGCGCGAAAAGGAATCGTAACCGGTGACGAGCACTGCGTGGTAAAGGCCGTAGATGAGGTAGTGCGGCGCGATGCCGTGCCACACACCCATGATGCCGAAAGTGAGGAATGTGCCGAGCGTGCCAGCGGTTTGTTTCCCGCGAAACCACTTCCCTTTCGCCGCCGCGAGTTGGAAGCGCATGTGGACGTGGTCGCGCAGCCAGAACGACAAACTCATGTGCCACCGCGCCCAAAATTCGCGGATGTTACGTGCGAGAAACGGTGCGTTGAAATTTTCCGGTGTGTGGATGCCGAGCAGCCGCGAAATGCCCACGGCGAACGCGGTGTAGCCCGCAAAATCGAAGAACAAATATAGCGTGTAAACATACGCGTAGCCCGCGCAGGCCCACGGCCCGCTTGATCTCATCAGCGGCTCGCGCAGGTGCTGATCGATCAGCGCGGCGATGATGAATTTATACAGAAACCCGCGCATGATGCGCTGGATGGCAAAGTCCATGTCGTCGAGAAACTCTGCGCGCGTGCGCTGTTTCACCCAGTCCTGCGCAAAGCGGCGGTAGCGGTCAATCGGCCCCGATGAAATCGCGGGAAAGAAAAACAAAAATGCGAAGAGCTGCCCCGGGGCGAGCTGCTTCACCACGCCGTCGCGGATGGAGAAAATCACATCCAGCGCGCGGAACGTGACGTAGCTGATGCCGAGAAAGCCAAATGCACTCTCGACGGAAACGAAGGGCAGCAGCTTCGACGCGCAGAGCGGTGCGAGCGCGAGAAGCATCGCGACATAAAACGTGGCGCGCGTTTTCCAGCGCAGAAAAGCGAAGCAAACCGTCCACAGCCACAGCGCGGAGAGGAGGAAAACATAGAGCGGCGCAAACTGCGTGGCCTCCGCCTGCTTCCCCCACGGTTTCAAAGTTTCCGCAATGCCGACCTCCGACAGTTGCAGGCCCGCGATGCGCAGCACAGCGCTGTCCGGGCTGCTGAAAATGAAACCCAGCACCGGCAGAGTGATCACAAAACACCATCGGGCGTTCGCCTTTCCGAGCAGGCCGAGCGCGACGACCGGCACCACCGCATAAAGCAGGAGCACGCCGAAAAATATCCAGTTCGCGAAGGGCGTCATCCGAGCAACTCCGCGAGTTTCCTGCGATCCGCCTTGCCGTTGTCGTTCATCGGGAAGCTGGCGAGGAAATGAAATTTACGCGGCACCATGTAGGCAGGCAGGCGTTCGCCGAGGCGCGTCTTGAGTTTCGCCGCCTGCTCGAAGTCGCTACCTTCCTTCGCGCCAGCGAGCACGACGAACGCCGCAAGCGAATCCACCACGTCGTGCTTTTTCACCGGCAGCACGACGGCGTCCGCGATCTCCGGCAGCGCACGGAGGTTGGCTTCGAGGTCGCCGAGTTCGATGCGGTTGCCGTGAAGTTTGATCTGCCCGTCCATGCGGCCTTCGCAAAAGAAAAGTCCGTCGCGGTCGCGTCCCCAATCGCCAGTGCGATAGCAGCGTGTGTCCTCGAATGGCGCGAACGCCTTTTCCGTGAGGTCGGGACGAGCAAGGTAGCCGGGGCTGACATTTGGCCCGGCGATGACGATCTCGCCGCGCTCGCCAGACGGCACGGGCTCGCCTTTTTCATCGCGTATGATGATGCGAGTGCCCGGCATCACGCGACCGATGGGGAGCGGGTTCCACTGCGTGAGCAGTTCGCGCGTCACTGGCACGCTCGTCACCGCGACAGTCGCTTCGGTCGGGCCGTAGGTGTTTAGGATTTCCGCACCGGGGAACCGCTCCAACATCTGCACGGCAGTCTCGGGCGCGAGCGTCTCTCCGCAAAACAGGATGCGTCGCAGCGCAGGGAGCATCGTGGCGTTGAAAGTTTTTTCGACGCAGCACATCTGCGCAAACGACGGCGTGCTCGTCCACTGCGTCACACCGCATTTTCCCAGCGCCTGAAAGAGCGCGCGCAAGTTCGTGGCGAGTTCCTTGGTGAGCGAAAAGATCGTGTTTCCCGTGGTGAGCGCGACGTAGATGTCATGCACGCTGAGGTCGAAACTGAACGGCGCGTGGTTGAGGAATATCTCGCCATTCGGTGTGAAGTGATGCGCCTCCCGCATCCACGAGACATAGTGATCGAGATTCGCGAGCGTGATGACGACGCCCTTCGGCTCGCCCGTGCTGCCGCTCGTGAAGAGCACGTAAAATGGATCGTCGTTCCCGACGCGACGGGTGGCTGCGTAGTCCTCACTGCTGGCGGAAAACTCAGCGACTTTCTGCGGCGTCAGCAGCACGCCAGCGCCGGAAATTTCCATGACACGCTGCACTCGGGCCGACGGCGTCGTGGTGTCAATCGGCACATAGGGCCGCCCCGTTTTCACCGCTGCGAGAAACGTGACGAGCATCTCCGGTTCCTTGTGTCCGTGGATGGCGACGGGCACGCGCCGCTCGCCGAGTTCGCGATCCAGCCAGGCGGCCAGCGCATCCGAGCGTGCGCCAAGTTCGCCGTAGGTGAGCGTGCGGTCGCCGCTGACGTGGGCGATGTGGTCCGGCGACGTGCGGCACCAATGTGTAATGCGATCCAGTAGGTGCATGGCTAAAATTCCTGATACACGAACTCCGGCGTGTCGAAATTTCCACGCCCATACATCACTAGCAGCGTGGCGATCACCCCGAGGTAGTAGAGCGTGAGCAGAGCGACGCGCGCCCTCGGATGAGCCTCCAGCCAGCGTTTCGCAGCGTCCATTACGCG
>JBEIQV010000362.1:0-2910 GCA_040376335.1 Verrucomicrobiia bacterium
CCCAGCAGCAGATTGCTGGGTTCCTCTTTAATGCCCAAAAAACTGTGAATCCCTGCACCCATGATCGAGGCGAAGCCAGCGAGTGCCGATGTCAGCGCGGCAACAAGGCAGTAGAGACAGATCGTATCAATAATCTGACCGAGCGCCCCGGCGCCGTGGCGGCCCATCATGGGCGAAAGCGGAGCGCTGAGACTGAATGGACGCTTCATGTTGAAATACGCGAAGGCAAACATCAGCCCGACGATGGAGCCAAAGGCGTAAGGCGTCAGCGTCCAGTGCAGATAGACCGTGGAGATCGCGAAATGAGCCGCCTCCGGAGAATTCGGAGCGATCCCTGGAGGTGGGTGACTCAGGTGGTGCGTCGGCTCAAAGACCCCCCAAAATAGAATGCCGGTGGCGATATTGGTCGTCAGGACGACGGTGAACATCTGCCATTTCGTCAGCAGTTTTTTGGCGTTTGGGCCGCCCAGAACTGTTTTTCCAAAAGACGATGCGTAGATGATGCCGCAAAGCACCAACATGCAGAAAGCCAGCAGCGAAACGAGCCAGCCGAAGTTTTCCGTGACCACCTTGACCGCATTGCCGAGAACTTCGATGAACTGCTTCTCATTCGTCAACTGCAATACGACAAACGCCGCGCAGAGGATGAATGGCGGTAGGAATACGAGGGGCTTGATGTTTTTCATGCCTTGTTATGCCGACGGCATCAGCCGAGCGATGCGGAGGAAGTCGCTCTTGATGCCCGTAGTTCCCCTCTCGCAAAAATCAGCCGCAATCTCGCCGTAGGCCGGGATGAACTTGAAGCCCGCACCGCACAGCGGGCCGCACAGCGTCACACGTTCGTAGCCGGGGAGTTTGTCAATGATCGGCACATCGTCCACCGTGTGGTCGTAGAGGCATGTGCGCAGTGCGACGAGCGGGCCATTCGCCTCGGGCAAGTATTTCCTGAGTCCTTTGCGAACGAACTCCTCATCCTGCGCGTTTGGCGTGCGGTCGAAATTATCCGGGTCCACCGTTTCGCCATTCCAGTGCAGGCCGATTTTGTAGCCGGGCACATCCGTCATCATCGGGAAGCCGTAATAAATTCCGTCTCCGTCTTCGATGCACCAGCAGGGCATCGCCTCGGGTTCGTAAGCCTTCACGTTTTCCAGCGGCCAGACCCATGCAAAACTCACACGAGATGCCGTTACCGCGATGCCAATGTCTTTGAGCAATTTCCCCGTCCAAGGTCCTGCGCAAAAAACAATCCTGTCCGCCGAATAAGTCCCACGGTCAGTGACCACCGTCACGCCGTTCGCGTCTTCCTTCCAATTAAGAACCTTCGTGTTTCCGAGAACGTGCGCACCACGCTGCATCGCGAGACGCACATACGAAGTGATCGTCACCTCCGGCCTCAACAGCGCACCCTCCGGGTCATAGGCGCCCCAGTATGGCTCACCCAGTTTGAACTGTGGAAAACGCTCATTCACCTGCTGGATGCTCAAGTCCTCGAAACGCCGATTATTCTCCAGCTTATATGCGGGAAAATTCCGATGCGGCGCGAGATCGAGAAACCCCGTCTTCACCATGATGTCCTTCTGCCCCGACTCCTCCACCAGCTCGTGATACAGCTCGTAAGCGCGCAGAATGATCGGCTCGTATTCGCTGCCGATATAGGGAGCTATCTTCGTCTGCCGGGAATTTCCATGCGAGCCGCCGAGATTGTGCGGCACGGAAAACTGCTCGATTCCAAGGACACGCAGCCCCCGCTTTGCGAGTTGATAAACGGTGGCCGAGCCTACTGCGCCGACACCGACGACGATGACATCATACGATTGAGACATGAAATTTTCTGTGTTGTTGTTGCTGAAGGTGCCTGCGGGAAGAACCGCTTTCAGCTAGAGCGCAGAGATCCCGACATCAAGGCTTAAATGCTCCGTGGCACTCACCATATATCCAACACTTTGCTCTAAAAAGTCACCATCCTCAAAGTGAGCCTGTCTCGGTTCCATGTAGCGCAACTATTGCCCGACTTTGCCTTTCCACTTTCTACTTTTCCCTTACGCTACGCTGCATGGACGCAGCCAAACTTCAAAGCATCCACATACCCGACGGTCAGCGTAAACGCTCTGCGGGGTTCTTCTGGTTCATTGTCTTGATTGTCGTCGCAGCGACGGGCATCGCGCTCTACTTCGCGCGGCCATGGGCCGATGACACGCGCGAATCAAAACCTGCACAGCCTGGTGCCGCAGAGCAAAACAGCGTGGCAGCGGAGAAATCCGCACCGCCGAAACGTGCCGATGCGAAACCGGGTGACGCAGTCCTCACCGTCAGCGGACACATCATCAACCGCGAACGCATCGAAGTCTCGCCGCGCGTGATGAATCAGGTCGTTTGGATAGGCGTGAAAAAGGGAGACCATGTCAAAAAAGGGCAGGTCGTCGTGCAACTCGATGACTCGGAGCAAAAGGCGCGCATCGCAGAAATTGACGGCCAGGTTGCCGTTGCACGCGTCGCCATTGAGCGCGCCAAAGTCGCTTACGCGCGCGTGCAGAAACTCCGCGCCACGCAGAATGACACACTCGAACACGAAGATGAGGCCCGCCTCGCAGTCGCGAGTGCTGAAGCGCAGCTTCGCCAACTCGAAGGCACACGCGCCACCGCGCAAGTGTGGCTCGATTGGACAGTGATCAAGTCACCGATTGACGGCGTTGTTTTGGAAAAGCTCGCGGACCCCGGCGAACTCGTCAGCCCGCAGAGCTTCGGCGGCAGTCGTGGCCCCAGCACCGCGCTCGTCTCCCTCGGCGATCCGAACGATCTCCAAGTTGAAATAGACGTGAGCGAAGGCGACCTCACCAAAGTCAGCATGGGACAGCGCTGCCGTGTTTCGCCTGAGGCGTATCCCGACAAAATCTATGGCGGAGTCGTCGC
>JBEIQV010000196.1:0-6367 GCA_040376335.1 Verrucomicrobiia bacterium
GAGGGAGGTAGATTTTACGGCTACGAACACGAAGTCGTCTTCCCCGTCGTCATCACACCCGGTGAAAAGCCGACGAGCGGCAGCGCAAAGATCACCGCAAAACTCGACTGGCTTGCTTGCAAAACAGAATGCGTCCCCGGCAAAGCCGACATAACTTTAATTCTGCCCATCGGCAGTCCTGCTCCCGCCAACGCTGAACTGTTCACAAAGTGGCGTGCGCAGCTTCCGCAAAACAGCCCGGCTCCCACGCAGGATGTGAAAGTCAGTTCCGTCGGCAAACAACTCAGCGTCCGAGTCGGGGGACTCGACAAAGCACTCGGTGTGGAATTTTTCCCTCTCCCGCCAGCGAATTTCTCCGGCAACTTCGACTACGGATCCAAACTCGCGAGTGAAACCAACGCCGACGGCGCACGCACTTTTTCCTACAAATTTGAAAGCGACCTGCCCGGATGGGGCGGCTTGCTCGTCGTAAAAGGCGCGGACGGCGTGCGGCGCGGCTGGTATGTCGGCGGGGAAAACTCGGGAGCCGCTGGCAGCGCACAATCAACCGCGCAGAAAAAGTCCGACGAAATCGTCGGTGACGACGGCGGCTGGAATCCTTTCGACGACATCGCAAAGGACATCGCAAGCAAACCCTCCTCCAGTTTTCTTGCACTGCTGCTGCAAGGCTTTCTCGGTGGTCTGCTGCTCAATCTGATGCCCTGCGTGCTGCCCGTCATCAGTCTGAAAATCTTCGGCTTCCTCCAGCAGGCAGGTGAAGCGAAAGACCGGGTCTTTAAACTCGGCCTCGCATTTTGCGCCGGCGTGTTTGCGTTCTTCATGATTCTCGCAGTCGCCATTGTTGCGCTGGCGTCGTTTGGAAAAACACTCGGCTGGGGCGAGCAGTTTTCAAATCCGCTGCTGCTCACCGCCATGCTCGGCATCGTGTTCCTTTTCGGACTGAGCCTGCTGGGTGTTTTCGAGATCACACTTGGCGGTGGCGCGTCATCAAAGCTCAGTGAACTATCCTCAAAGGAAGGCCCCGGCGGCGCATTCATGCACGGACTTTTCACCACGTTGCTCGGCACGAGTTGCACCGCTCCGCTCGTCGGCCCGGTCATCGGCACGGCGATCACGCGCCCCGGCGCAGAAGTGTTCGCGCTCTTCGCCGCCATCGCCACGGGACTATCGCTCCCGTATTTTCTACTCACGTGGAAACCTGCGTGGATGCGCTATCTGCCGAAACCCGGCACATGGATGGTGCGCTTCAAGCAAGTGCTCGGCTTCGTGATGCTCGCCCTTGTCGTGTGGCTCCTCGGCTCGCTTCCCGCCACGTCCGCCATCGTGATGGCCGCATCATTTCTGCTCGTGCTCGGCTTTGGTGCGTGGCTGCTCGGCACGTATCATGACTCACGCTGGTCGCTGCCTTTCACCATCGCACTCGCCATCGGTGGCTGGTTCCTTTTTGTGCAGGGGAAAGTGAACGTCGCAGCAGACCCCGGCGCTGCGGAGGGAGCGAATGCTCAGGGCGTGGATTGGGAGCCTTTTTCCATCCCGCGCATGCGCGAAGCACTTGAAGCCGGACAGCCTGTCTTCGTGGATTTCACCGCAAAGTGGTGCCTCAACTGCAAGGCCTACGAAAATCTCGTCATCAACACTGCGCCCGTCACTGCTGCACTCAAAGCGAAGAACGTCGTCACCATCCGCGCCGACTACACGAACCGCCCGGCGATCATTGATGCGCAGTTGAAAAAATGTGGCCGCGCAGGTGTTCCGCTCTACGTGCTCTTCCGCAAACGCGGTGACTACTGGCTCGCCGACGGACTCACCCAGGGCGAACTGCTCAAGCAACTCAACAAGCCCTAGCCTACTTTCACCGGCTCATCCGACGGGGCGAGCATCGCCTTCACACTGCGCAAAAGCTTTTCGGCTGTGTAGGGTTTTTCGAGAAATGTTTTTACACCGAGGCTGTTTAGAATCGTCAGATTTTCCTTCTGAATGTGACCGCTGGAGACGATCACTTTCACATTCGGATCCAGCTTGCGCAACGAGCGCACCAAAGCGATGCCGTCCATCATTCCCATGTGGAGATCGGTGACGACCACTGCGATGGCGTCGCGACGCTCAAAGTAAAGCGCCAGCGCGTCCGTGCCATCCTCGGCAGTGTAGCAGTGATAGTTGTTTCCTTCGAGCGTGGCCACGATGGCTTCGCGGATGGGCGCTTCGTCGTCCACCACGAGCACCAGTTCCCCCTTACCACGGAGCAAAGCGGCATCCTCGGTTTTTTTCTCCTCCGTTTTCGCCTCACGATTTGCGGGAAAGAAAACTTTGAACGTCGTGCCCACTCCAACCTGACTCTGCAAAGTGATGAAGCCTTTGTGGCCTTTCACGATGCCGATGACCGTGGCGAGACCAAGCCCGGTGCCCTTGCCCTCTGCCTTCGTGGTGAAGAACGGATCGAAAATTTTCTCCATTACTTCCGGCGTCATTCCCTCGCCAGTATCCGTGACGCTGAAACACACGTGAGGGCCGAGTTTGGAGCCGGGATTCATGCTCGCGAGATGTTCGTCAACCTCCATGTTTTCGCACGCCACGCGCAGAATGCCGCCCTTCGGCCCCATCGCATCGCGTGCGTTCACGCAGAGGTTGAGCAGCACCTGATGAAGCTGCGTCGCGTCGCCAATCAAGAGCCAGGGCTCAGCCGAAAAGTTCGTCTGAATGTCTATATTCTTGGGGAAGGTCTGCATCATCACCTTCGTCATTTCCGTGATGAGATGCTTCGGCTGGAGAAGGACGCGCTCACCTTCCGCGCCACGGGCGAAAGTGAGCACTTGCTTTACGATTCCCGCACCACGCTCGGCACTGCTCTCGATGATCTGGAGCATCTTCTGGTCTTCGGGTCCGAGCGACTGACGCATGATGCCGGTCGCCATGAGGATCGGCGAAAGGATGTTGTTAAGATCGTGCGCAATCCCGCTCGCCAGCGTTCCGAGACTTTCCAGCCGTTGTGCGCGGAGGAACTGGGACTCAAATTTCTTCGCTTCCGAAATGTCAGTGCTGATCAGCAACACCGCCTTGGGCTGCTTGGTTTCCTCGTCGCGAGCGAGAGTCCATCGTGTATTCACCACCGCCTTGCCGCCATCTTTGCGCACATGATTCATCTCTGCACTCCAGTCACCTTTTTCCAACAGGCCGCTCATGCACTTCAGCACGGTTTCCATTTCTACTTTGAAAAGTTCGTGGACTTTTTTTCCGGCGGCTTCCTGCGCGGACCAGCCATATAGCTTAGCGGCACCTTGATTCCAAAAAAGAACTTCGCGTTCGAGGTTGCAAACGATGATCGCGTCGGTGGCGAGATCCAACACATGCGTCAGTTCACGGCTTTCCGCCTCGGCTTGCCGCTGCTCGGTGCGGTCAATGATGGTGACATGAATCGAGTTACGCCCCGCAAAATGCACGACCTGCCACGCTGTCTCCACCGCAATGTTCTCGCCGCTCTTGGTGAGATGCTGCCAGTCGCAATCTCTGCTTAGACCGGCCACCGTGCCAAATTCCACGCGACGCCGATATTCGAGGAAAGCAGGCAAGCTCGCTGAAGGGTGAACTTGGTCCGCCGTCATTTTGAGGAACTCCTCGCGCGTCCAACCATAACGCCCGATGGCTGCGTCATTCACTGCCAGAAATTTTAACGTCTCCGTGTCGAAAATCCACATCGGCAGCAGGGCCTTGCCAAAAAGCTCGTCAAACCCCAGTTGCGCAGTCGCAGACAGGGCATGGGATACCGTTTCCGACGCCGTGTTTTGGGCGTCAAACGGTATCGGAGTCAGACTGGTTAGAAGTTGGTCGGGCACAGAGCAGCTTTGGGAAAGCAGCTTCCGGGCGCAAAAACGGGATTTTTCGCTGTTTCTTTGAACTTTCAGAAGGGAGCAATCACACACCTAGCCGCTAATTCCGCAACTTCGGTGAAATACGGATGGATTTCGGTTTTCCAGTCGGCAGCCAGCCTTCTGACGTTTGCAAAATTCCAACGACCTGTTTGGGCAGCGGTTTGTGGAAATATTCGGAAACTGTCTGCCTCAGCACGAACTCACCCTCCCCTTTTACCAAAGACTCCAGCTTGTTCGGATCAATGAGTCCGTCCTCGGTAAAAAACGTCACACTTTTCACAGCAGGAAAATGCGCCTTTGCTTCTGCCGTCACCGGCCTGATGCTCAATGTAATCTCTCCGTCCTTGTGTGAAGCAACCACGCCCCAATCGCTCGACTCCCTTGCAACGCCCGCCCGACTTTCCTCAAACATCTTCGCCCATCGCCCATCGCGCTGAGTTTCGCCATCCGCTACCGGCAATTCAATGCTCAGATACTTGACCCCCGGATGGCAGTTGCGCCCGCAGCACATCCAGCGCGCTTTGCCCTCCAGTTTCACCACTTTTCCCGGCTGTAAATTCTTCGGCGGCGTGATTCGCATCGGCAGCAATTTCTCGCCATGAAAACCCTGCGCTTTGATTTGAAACATAAACACCCGCTCCGGTTCGGGCCACTCGATGGCCTCCGCTTTCCAGCCCTTCGGCAGCTTCCACTCCATCGCAGTCGGAATGCCCACGATGCCGGTGTATTTCCAATACGTGTGATACCCGCGCGGATGCTCCAGATGCAGCCCGACGTAAAACGGCTTGCCTGGCTGTATCGCTGTCACTTCGGAAACCAGCTCGATGCTCAGCGGATTTTCCACAGCGAATCCCGTGAGTGCAAAAAAACAAAAAGTGAGGAAAGCGGTGCATCTCATAACACCCCTAAGCCTGCGCATCCCGCGTGAACTTACAATCCATCTCCCGCATCGCTTTGAAAAAAACTCGCTTGCTGCACGCGCCACATCCCACTGCACTGCGGCTCATGCGCATCTCCGTCCATGTGCCCTCGCAAACACTCGACCTGCTCGATGACTCCGGCTCACTCCTGCGCCGCTATGTGTGCTCGACCTCGAAATTCGGCCTCGGATTCGAGCCCGGCTCGAACTGCACGCCAACTGGACGCTTCCGCATCGCAGAAAAAATCGGCGACGGAACAAAGCCCGGCATCATTTTCAAATCGCGCATCGCCACACGAAAACGCGGACGCGAAGCCGACGAAGCGGATCACGTGCAGACGCGCATTCTCTGGCTCCACGGCCTCGACAAAAAAAACGCGAACACCAAATCGCGCTACATATACATCCACGGCACCAACGCCGAATCACGCCTCGGCACCCCCGCCAGCCACGGCTGCGTGCGCATGGGAAATCAGGACATCATCGAATTATTCGACATGGTTTCTGTCGGCACCAAGGTCACCATCAGCGACACACTCTGATCACATGACGAAGATTTGCGTTGTCTCATTTCATCAAACCCGCCTATCTGAAAACTTATATGCAACCTGCACTGAAGGAGGTGACACACTGAAATGCGCATTATCGCTCTTATCGCTCTCGCAGCCATGACGTTCGGATTCGCCGCTTGCTCTTCTGACAAGCCCGCACCCGCACCGGCTCCAGCCAAAGGCTACTCCAAGTAGTCCCACTTCCCAACCAAGGGATTTTAAAAGGTCAGACCGCTCGTCGGTCTGGCCTTTTCTTTTGCATTCACTTCCCCGGCGGCACGGAAACGTGCGCACTCCCCGCGAGCAGGAAACGCCACGGCAAATGTTGCGCTCGCGAAATGCCGATGCGCGCATCCGTCTTCACAGCCACGGGCGATGCGGGCGGGAGAAAAGACGCGCCATTTCCTCCGCAGAAATCGCGACCGTGATCGCGCCCCGTGACGCCGAGCGCCTGCGCCAGTTTCCCCGGCCCGCTGCACAGCGCCTGTGGCTTTAAAGTCTTTGCGCTCTTTTGCGCAGCGGATCGCCGACGCGTCATCGCTGCGAGACCGGCGGCTGGTTCCAGCGCGCGAAACAACACGAACCCTTCCTCCGCGCCGCCCTTCACCAGCACATTCAGCATCCAATACATCCCGTAGTTAAAATACACATACGCCGCGCCGGGCGGATGCGCCGCGACAAACGCACGCGCGCTGGGTCGCGTCCATGTGTGACACGCCTCGTCACCCACCGCGCTGTAAGCCTCCGTCTCCGCGAGCACGCCCGCGCATTTTCCCCACACGAGCGTGCAGCCGATCAGTTCCCGCGCACACGTCACCGGGTCGCGCATGAAAAATTCCCGTGGCAGAAAATCGCTCACAGCCCCGTGGGATGCGCGATGAATTCGCACGGAATGCGAAACTTCTTCGCCACATGCTCGCCGAGTGCGCGCACGCCGAAAGTCTCCGTCGCATAGTGCCCCGCGTAGAAAAGATTCACGCCCAGTTCCTCCGCCAGCGTGAATGTATGATGCGGCCCCTCCCCGCACACGA
>JBEIQV010000286.1:0-4186 GCA_040376335.1 Verrucomicrobiia bacterium
ACACTCGCCTCTTTTACAGAAAATTACTTGCTCGGCCACAGGACGATCGATTGGAGTAAAAGAGCCCTCATGTCTTGATGATTCGCCTTTGAGAAAACGGATTACTTGTTCGCTGAGACCACGTCGTTCAGCTTGAAGATCGGCAGGAACATCGCGATGACGATGCCGCCGACGATAAGACCGAGAACGACGATGAGCAGTGGCTCCAGCAGCGAGGTGAGCGCCGAGAGCGTCGCCTCGATTTCCTCATCCCAAAAATCGGCCATCTTTTCGAGCATGGTGTCAATTTTACCGGTGGCCTCACCTGCGGAAACCATGCGCAGCATCATAGGAGGAAATATGGTCTGACGCCCCAGCGCTATGGTGAGTTGATCACCTTTTTCTACATCATTTGACACACCGCGCAGTGCATTAGTGACAACGCTATTTCCAGACGTATCGCCGACGATCTGTAGCACTTCCAGAATCGGAACGCCGGAGCGGAGGAGTTGTGCAAAAGTGCGGGCGAAGCGCGTCATGCAAACCTTGTGCGTGAGAGGGCCAAAGACAGGCAGCTTGAGCTTCCAGCGATCCCAAGTTTCCGCGCCGCTCTTGCTCGCCACCCAGGCTCGGATGGCGTAGAAAACACCCACGATGACGCCGATGATCATATACCAGTAGCTGCGCATGAAATCGGAGAGGTCTATGAGGAACTGCGTAGGTGCCGGCAGCTTTGCGCCGAAGTCTGCGAAGATACTTCCGAAGACGGGCACTACTTTCACAATGAGGAATGTGGTGATCGCGAGCGCGATGCTGATCACGATGACGGGATAGGTCATTGCCGATTTCACCTTTTTGCGGAGCCGTTCAGTGGCCTCAAGGAAGCCGGCGAGACGATCAAGAACTTCGGAGAGCATGCCGCCGGATTCACCCGCCAGGACCATCGAGATATATAACCTGTTAAAAATCTGGGGATGTTTCGCGATGGACTCATTGAAAGTGGAGCCGTCCTGCACGCTTGCGCTCACTTCGCCGATGACACGGCGCAGACCTGCTTGTTTTTTAGGATCCGCTTGTTCGAACAAGGCGGTAAGACCGCCAACGAGCGGCAGACCGGCATCCACCATCGTGGCGAGCTGGCGAGTGAAAATGACCAGATCGGTGCCAGAGACTTTGATTTTAGCCCTAGTGATCTTGCTGCCGGCTTTTTGCTGGATGGACAGCACCATGAGACCGCGCCCCATCAACGTATTGATGGCGTTCTCTTCATTGATTCCCTCCTGGACGCCGGAGATCATTTTTCCGGCAGTGTCGCGGGCTTGGTAGGCAAAGGTGAGCATGTCGCTGAGAAAAGCACGCTCGGTGCCATCAAGCTTACCGAGTTTGGAAATTATGGCGCTGCGCGGAAAATCACGCCAGCTCCCGTAGCACGCGCGCCGGGGTGCCGACGGCTAGGACGCCAGCAGGGAGCGATTGCGTGACCACGCTTCCTGCGCCGACGACTGTTCCATCGCCGATGCTCACGCCTTTCAGAACTGTCACGTGCGCGCCGAGCCAGCAGCGAGCGCCGATTTTCACAGGGGCGGAAATGAGCGGGCCATCCGCAGGCACTGCGCCGGGGCCAAACGTGTGATCATGATCGGTGATGTAGCAAAATGGGCCGATCATCGTGTCGTCGCCGATTTCGATGCGCTCGCTCGCATCGAGCATCGTGCTGCGATTCACGTAACAGCGCGCACCGATGACGATTTGTGCGCTGCTGTTTGTGGCGAGAAGTGTGACGCGCTCATCGAGTGCGGCACCGTCGCCGAAGGATAGACACTCCGCGTGGACTGGCGGCTCTAGCCAGATCGGCAGTCGCACTTTCCCTGCGAACTTCGCGCCACGCAGACTCAGGCCCATTTTTTGCAAACGCGAAACCACACCGCGAAGCACGCGGAGCCAGAGCTTGCAGAACGAGCGGTAGATGCTGGTGACGGGATTGGGCATTGCGGTTACATCCAAGTCCCTCGCAGGTCCTGCGCCCAGCCCGGATTGCGTTGCCGGACGATAGTGAATGTCGCGAACAGCCGGTGCAGGAAAAATTTCCACACCAGCCGAGCGCCGCGCATTCCGAGCACATCGCGCGCGACAATCCGCTGGTTCGCGATGCGCTGGCGTGCGAGGCCGATGATGTCGCGTTTCAGTGAATTCGTTCCTTCGCGGTGGCTGCATCGCGCGTTCACATGAAAGTAGAGCCGATGCGTTTTGGCGATGCGCGCCGAGCAGTGCACATCCTCCATGTAGCTGTAGCCATCGAAAGCCGGAAAGCGTTCCCGCAAGAACGGCCCGCGCCGGTAAAACACGCAGCCGGAATTCAACCACTCCGAGCGGATGAGTCCGTTCTCAGCAGGCTCCGTGTAGCAAGGCAGACAGTTGATCGCCGGGCCAAACAAGCGACCGCCATACGTCGGATGCGAGTAGCCTGCTTGGAGTCGAAAATACAATCGCGTGAGCCGCGACGGCGCTGCCCGCTGGATTTCATCAATGCGCACTCCAACTCCACCAACTTCGCCCGCGCTGTCCGTATCGAAAACTTCGCACACCAGCGCGCACGTATCTGCATAGAGCGTGATGTCATCATCCATGAAGCCCAACACATCGCTTGTGGGCGAGCAGAGTTCCGCCCCTTGGTTGCGTTGCTTCGCCGCACTCTTCGCATCGGAGAAAAACCAGCGCACCGGAAGTCGCGTGCTCCATTCCTCGCACAGATTCTTCGTCCGCTCATCGCGCGATGAATCCACGACCACGATCTCCGCAGGCCGGCGCGTCTGCTTCTCCACGCCAGCCAGCGTCACGGCGAGATCCTCCGGGCGCTCAAACGTCGCGATGATGAGGCTGTATGCGTGCATTGGAGCGCGCATAAAAGCCGCCCGTGTGCCATCCGCAAAGTGCTTTCGTTTTGCGGGCGCTTGCCACATTCGCGCCCAGCGCCTAAACCGCGCGCCCATGCCGCGACCAAATTCACCCGGCTGGCTCGTCGTCCTCGAAGGAATTGACGGTGCCGGCAAAAGCACCGTCCTTCGCCGAATCGCCGAGCACTGCGCCGCTCGCGGCATCCTATGCGTCACCAGCGGCGAGCCGACACGCGGGCAGTGGGGAATGAAACTCCGCCAGAGCATGAGCGAAGGCCGTCTCACGCTCGATGAGGAACTCGCCCTGTTTTTGAAAGACCGCGCCGAGCACATCGCAACCCTCATCGCACCTGCGCTGGCTGAGGGGAAAGTCGTCCTGCTCGACCGCTACTACATTTCCACAGCCGCCTATCAGGGCGCGCGCGGAGCAGATCCGGCGTGGATTCTGTGTGAGAATGAAAAGTTCGCCCCAAAACCCGATCTCGTCCTGTTGCTCGACTTTGATCCCGCTGGTGGACTCGACCGCATCCGCGCGCGCGGTGATTCGCCAAACACCTTTGAGGAACTCCAGTCCCTTCACGAAGTCCGCCGCATTTTCCTTTCATTGGAGCGTCCATTTATCCGCCGCGTGGATGCCGCGCATTCTTCCGAAGAAGTGTGGCAGCAGTGCCGTGAAATTTTCGACTCCGTGGTTCAGTAGTTAGCAAGTAGAACACTCACTCGATGACCGAACAGTCTGCCACGAATCGCCTCGCCCACGCCCAGCTCTACGGGATTCTCGATCTCGGATACGTCGCGCCTGCCGACTTAGAGCGTGTTGCGGAGCAGATGTGCGCGGGTGGCGTAGATTTGATCCAGCTCCGCGCGAAGAATTTTTCCGAACACGAAATCGAAAGCTTCGCCAATCGTGTCGCGCCCATCGTGCAGGGCGCGGCTGTGCCATTCATCCTCAATGATCACCCCGAACTCGTCCCCAGCGTCGGTGCAGATGGCGCACATGTCGGACAGGACGATCTCGATATCGCGGATGCGCGCTGGCGAGCGGGCCGCGCGCTCGCTGGCGAAGTGCCGCCGCCCATCATCGGCAAAAGCTCGCACTCGATTGAGCAGGCGGTCGCCGCCGCCGAGTCAGGCGCAGACTACATCGGATTCGGCCCGCTCTTTCCCACGCCGACAAAAGCAGGACGCCCCGCCATCGGCCTCGCTGACATCGCGCGTGTGCACGAGTTGGTGAGCATCCCGATCTTTTGCATCGGCGGCATCAAGCTGGAGAATCTCGACGCCGTTCTCGCCGCAGGTGCGCGACGTGTGGT
>JBEIQV010000045.1:0-15305 GCA_040376335.1 Verrucomicrobiia bacterium
GAACATGAGACCAACGACCTGGTCCATCGCGTGGAGTTCGCGTCCGTAGTGCAGCAGGTGGCCGATGCCCATGCCGCTCAGGATGGTGATGTAAATCTCCGCCGCCATGAGCGAGCGCCACGCGAAGGCCCAGCCCTGTTTCGTGCCGCTGACGATATGCGGGAGCGACGCGGGCGCGAGAACGCGCAGCCATAAATGAAGTCCTTTCGATCCCATCGTGGCGGCGGCTTCGCGGTAGAGCGGGGGGATTTGGCGGATGCCGTGCTCGGTCGCAAGGATGACGGCCCACACGGTGCCCATCACGACGATGAAGAGCATCGCCTTTTCCGTCTGCCCATACCATAGCAGCGCGAGCGGCACCCAGCAGACGCTCGGCAGAGTCTGCAGGCCGAGCGCGAGCGTGCCGACGGTGTTGTGGAGAAATTTGAAGCGCGCGAGGAGCATCCCGAGCGGAATGCCGATGCCGATGCCGACGGCGTAGCCGAGAAAGAGGCGCTTCATCGTGACGAGCGTGGCCTCGGCGAGCGTGCCGTCCTTTGCGGCACCGACGATGTATTGCCACACTGCGCTCGGGGCGGGCAGGAGCACGGCGGAGACTTCGCCGTGGCGTGCGGTGTATTCCCACGCTCCGAGGAGGACGGCAAAAAATGCGAGTGCTGCGAGAAATTGTTTCATAGTGCGGGCGCGAGGATCGTCTTGAGTTCGCCGGTGATCTCGGCGGCGAGCGACGCCATCGCGACGTCGTTGAATTTACGCGGGCGCGGCAGCTCGATTTTGAACTCCTTCCGGATGCGTCCGGGGCGCGGCGAGAAAAGCAGCACGCGGTCACCGAGGCAGACGGCCTCGCGGACGTTATGCGTCACGAAGAGGATCGTCTTTTTCCGGGCGGCGTGAATTTTCTGCAAGTCGCCGTAGAGTTGCTCGCGCGTCATGGCGTCGAGCGAGGCGAACGGCTCGTCCATGAGCAGCACGCGTGGGTTTGGCGCGAGCGCGCGGGCGAGGGCGACGCGCTGCTTCATGCCGCCGCTCAGCTCGTGGATGTTCGCGTGCTCGAAGCCATCAAGGCCGACGAGTTGGAGGTAGTAGCGTGCGACTTCGAGGCGATCCTTGTTGGCTAGGTCGGGCTTGAGTTTCAGGCCGAACATCACGTTTCCGAGCACGTCCAGCCACGGGAAAAGCGCGTGCTCCTGAAACATCACGGTGCGGTCGCGTCCGGGCTCGGTGATCATTTTGCCGTTCACTTCGGCTGTGCCGGTGAAGCTCCGCTCGAGTGCTGCGACGATGCGCAGCAGCGTGCTCTTTCCGCAGCCGCTCGGGCCGACGAAGCAGACGAATTCACCATCGCCGATTTCGAGGTTGATGTCGTCGAGTGCTTGGACGGTTCCACGATTGGTCGTGAATTTTTTGCTCACACCAGCAAGCCGGATTTTGGCCGGCGGTGGCGCTTCTAGTTCGGATGCGAGGCTCATTGCAAAGTAGGGAGTTGGAAGGTCGAAGGCGGAAGTCAGGGCTTCGCAAAAAGTTTTCCGAGGTCGGCCTCCTCGGGCAGCAGGCCTACGAATTTTGCATCCTTCTGCATCGCGGTGAAATCCGCAGGCAGCGCGCTGGTGGTGAAAGTGAGACGCGGCCATGCGTGGTCGAGCAGCGCGGCGGGGATTGCCTTGCTCGTGGCCTTTTGCAGTGCGGCGGCGACGGCGGGCTTTGCCCAGTCGGGCTCGGCGGCGACCTTCGTCGTGAGTTCCTCATGCGCGGCGACGAATTTTTTCACTAGTTCCGCCTTGCCGGTGAGCGCCTTGTTGCTGGTCGCGACGAGCGTGGTGAGGACGTCCTTTTGCCCCACGAGCAACTGGCCTTCGGCCTCCATTTCCAGGCGCGAGACCCACGGCTCGACGGTCCACACGGCGTCGAGGTCGCCGCGTTTGAAAAGGTCGAGCTGATCGGGATTCGCGGTCGGGATCACATTTGCGTCACCGCCGCGTTGTGTGATCGAGAGACCACCCGCAGTCAGCCATGCGCGTGCGGAGACGTCCTGTGTGCCGCCGAGCTGAGGCGACGCGATCTTCTTTCCGCGAAAATCAGCCGCAGTCTTGAGCGGCGAGCCTTTGTGAATGACGAGCGCCGCACCGCCGCGCGCCGCTCCGGAGAGCACACGGATGTCCGCGCCTTTCGTGCGCGTGTAGCCGTTGATGACCGGGTTCGGGCCGACGTAGGTCACGTCAATCGAGCCGGTGAGCAGCGCCTCGATCGCGCTCGGGCCAGCGTTGAAAGCGAACCATTCAATCTTCGCGCCGGTGCGCGACTCGAACCAGCCCTCCGCGCCTTTCGTCTGCGTCTCGTGATAGCCGACGAGCGCGGGTGCGTGGGTGATGTTCGGAAAAAATCCCACGCGCAGGACCGGCTGTCCGCCAGCGTTGTCGGCGGAATATTTGTCGCAACCGGTGAGCATAGTTGCAGCAGCGAGGGCAGTGGTGAGGATGAAGTGGCGGCGGAAAGTATTCATTGGTTTTTGTGTGTGGTGCGCCCGCGAGTGCCGTGTGGTCTTCGTCGCTTCGACGCGGATTTTTCAGATGCAGAATTCCGGCTCCATCGGTGGTGGTGGCGTTTTCGCGGCAACTTTGGCGCGCGTGGAAAGGTCGAGGTGGCGCACGAGTTCGACGACCTTCGGCACAAGCCCGTCGCGGCGCAGGTGCTGGAGGGTGACTTCCGCGAGTTGCGCGAGCGTGTAGCGGTCGAGCACGTTGGAGATGGCGTTGCGCACGTCCATCATGATCAAGCGCAGTCCGCAGTGATCTTCGTCGGGGCATGAGCAGCGTTCGTAGGCCGTCACGCTGGCGCAGCCGATGGGCGCGAGCGGGCCGTCAATCAGCCGCACGATTTCGCCGATGTGGATTTCCGAAGCTGGGCGGGCGAGCGAGTAGCCACCGTATTTCCCGCGTGTGCTGGAAAGGATTCCGGCCTGCCGGAGTTCGGCGAGGATCTGCTCCAGAAAAGTGGCGGGCATATGCTGCGCCTCGGCGAGCGCGCTGAGCGGCACGAGGGTGCGGTCGAGTTCCTGCGCCATCGTGAGATCGAGCAGTGCACGGAGTGCATATTCGCCTTTTTTGGAGAGTTTCATTAAAGCTGACTGATTTACTTGGAATTAAAACAAACTGGTTTCAAGTGTATTTTTCTGAAAAGTGAATTTCTAGGTTAAAATAACTCATTTTCGACTACTCAACCTAACGGCAGCGGGTGTGCTTTTTTGGACGGAATGGCATTTCCGACTGTAAAAACAAACCGCCATCAACGGCTTCCCGATGACGGCGGTTTTGAAGTGGTTTGGAGTGTTTGTTATGCGAGGAGTTCCTTCACGACTTCGCCGTCGCGCACGATGTATATGGGGCGGTTTCCGGGGGCCATGAGGCGTTTGCCATGGACGTATCCTTTTTTGATGTGTTGTTCAATCCCAGCAAAAAGCCCGCGTCCCTTTCGAGACGCGGGCTTTTTTGTTTGCCCGGGATTTTTACAGCGAGCGGAGGAATTCGAGGAGTTGTGCGCGCTGGGTGTTGGTGAGGGCTTCGTAGCGCTGGCGTGCGACGTTGCCTTCGCCGGCGTGGGCGCGGATGGCTCTATCTACGTTTCCGGCGCGTCCGTCGTGGAGGTAGGGGGCGGTGGTGCTGAGGCCCCAGAGCGGCGGGGTGCGGAATTCATTCGGGCCGGCGTCGGCTTGCGGGATGCCGTCGCCGAGGGTGCCCATGTCGTGCAGCAGCAGGTCGGAGTATAGTGCGATGCTTTGGTTGCTGAGGGCCGCGATGTCGCTGGAGCCGGTTTGCAAGTTGGGGACGTGGCATTGGGCGCAGCCGACGGTGGTGAAGAGTGCGCGCCCGGCGGTGCCGTTGGCGGTGAGTGCGCGGGCGACGGGCGGGGCGAGGAGGCGCTGGAAGTTGGTGAGTCTGTCCACGCCGTCGAGGCCGGTGTTGGGGTTGGTGCGGTCCTCGGGGTCGGCGACTCTGTCGAATCTGGCGAGCAGTGCGGCGTCGCCGTTGGGGGCGTTTTCGGTGGAGAAGAAGCGGTTGGTGATGCCCATTTCGTTGAGATACGCGTCGGCGGAAAATGAGAGCAGCGTGGCGTGCTGGTTTTTCCAGCCGAAGCGACCGACTCGCAGTTCGCCGGTGGCGATGTCCACCACTTCGGCGGCGCGGCCTTTCACACCGTCAACCTCGGGGCGGTCGGCAAGTGCGCGGATGGTGTCGTCGGGGATTGCTTCGATGAGGCCGAGACCGAAGAGCGGCGTGGTCTGGCGAAGTGCGACGGTGTTGGCTTGCGCGGGGATGTGCTCGCGGGCGGCGGGAGCGATGGCGCGCAATTGCAGCAGTGAACCGCCGAGGTCTGCGAGCGGATCAAAACCGTCCGCAGTGGTGAGGCCGAAGCGCGTGACGTTGATGCGGCTCGAACCGCCGGGCGCTGGTCCACGATGGCAGGAGACGCAGGAGACGTTGTTAAATATCGGGCCGAGGCCGGTGTTGGGCCTTTCCGCCATGACGAAATCGGCGCGACCGTCGTTGAACGAAGCGAGTTGTTCGGCGGTGAGACCGGTGAGCGGCCCGCCGATGCGCGGCGCTGCTGTCTGTGCCGGTGGCGGCGGTGGTTGATTGCCATTTGGCGGAGGTTGGTTACCGGGAGGCGGTGGCTGCACGCCGGTTGGTGGAGGTTGCACGCCGGTTGGTGGAGGTTGGGAGCCGGGAGGCGGCGGCTGTTGGGCGAATGCGCTGGTGACGATGAGAACAGCGGTGAGCGTGGTGATGCTGCGGGTGAGTTTTGTGTTCATGGGTCGTATGTTTGTTTGTGTTTTTAGTGCGACGGATTTTTTCCGTATGGCTGCACTGTGGCACCGCTCTGTTAAGACCGTATGTCGCCACGCCGCGTTTTTTGTAAGGGAAGTGTAAATGTAGTGCCGATACGGCGTCCCGGTCCCATGGACACAAAAAACCGGCGCAGCTTTTGGCCGCGCCGGTTTTTGAATTTGAATGCCGAAACTTACTTGAGGACGGCGGCGTGGAATTCCTGCCAGTCGTCGAGGTTGTTCAGGTCAATCGCGCCGGGGAGGACGCTGCCGTCATCGGGCAGGCCGCTCGCGCTGAGGATGCCTTTGCGGGTCGCGTCATCGTGGCAGTAGCCGAGGATGGCGAGGTTGTGGCGATGGATGTCGGCTTTCGTCAGCTTGGTGGCGTTCTGCTTCACCCACGCTTCGAATTGCGGGTAGGTGGGCTTGCTGGACTTGACGAATGCAGTGACCGCAGCGGCGTCGAAGCCGAGTTGGTTGCAAGTCATCTGGTCGTATCCCTGACCGAGGCCGGGATAGCCTGCTGCGAGTTTTCCTGCTGCTTCGAGGCTGAGTTTCAGCCAGAGGCGCGGGAGGTGAAGGGCGCCGAGAGGGCCTGCGACGCCGGAGCTGATCAATGGAACGTAGCTCATGGTATTGTGTATTTGGTTGTTGGTTTTTGTTTTGTTTATCGCCCGCGTTGTGCGGGCAAATCGGTTACTTTTTCTTCTTCGGGCCGCGGCCTTTGAAGGTCAGCTCGGCGATGCCGCTCTTGTCGAGATGGCCGAGGCCGAGCTTGGTGAGTTTGGTGTATTGGGCGAAAGTGGCCGCTGCGAGTGGCAGGTTCAGTTTCTGCGATTTGGCGAGGCCGAGCGCGATGCCGCTGTCCTTCGCTGCGTGGGCGCCGGAGAAGAAGCAGGCGTGGTCGCGGTTCACCATGTCTTCGCCGTCAGTGACGAGCACACGGCTGTTTGCGCCAGTCTGGCTGAAAACTTCCATCACCGTCTTAAGATCGAGCTTCAGCGCGGAGGCGAGGCCGAGGCCTTCTGCGAGCGCGGCGGTGTTGATGTTCATCACCATATTGACGAGTGCTTTCAACTGCGCGGCCTGTCCGGCCTTGCCGATGTAGCGCATGAGTTTGCCTTCGTCGCTGAGCTTGGTGAGCAGCGGCTTCACTTTCTCGAAGACAGCTTTTTCACCACCGCACATGAGATAGAGTGTGCCCTGGCGCGCCTGATTGATCGAGGAAGCCATGCAGCCTTCGAGCGATGCGGCCTTTGCTTTTTTGGCCAGCTTTTCCACTTGCACGTGGACGCCGGGCGAGATGGTCGCGCAGTTCACAAAGACGCGTCCTTTTGCGCCAGTAAGGAGGTTGTCCTTCTTGTTCGAGAAAATGTTGAGCATCGCCTTGTCGTCGGTGACGACGGTGATGACGATGTCGCTCAGCGCGGTGACGCGGGCGAGCTTGGTGCAAGCTTCCGCGCCGAGTTCTGCGGCGAGGTCATCTGCTGCTTTCTTGTTGATGTCATAGACGGCGGTGACTTTGTAGCCCACGTCTTTCAAACGGCGGGCCATGTTGGCGCCCATGCGTCCGACTCCGACAAATCCGATCTTTTGTGCCATAAATAGTATGTGTGTTTTGAGTTGAGGGGCGCTCGTTTTAGCCGTGGCTGCATGGCTGGCAAGCGCGACGTGCGTGAAATTTGCGTGGAGGCCTGACCTCGCACCGATACCACCCCGCCTACACAATGAAGGAGCACACGTATTCGCAAATTCCGGCGGCGACTTCGATGTCGAAACCACTGTTTGCAGGAACATCGAACGCGCTGCCTGCTGCATATTCGCGCGTGTCGCTTGGGCCGTCGAGTTTCACGTGGCAGTTTCCGGCGACGATCTCCATGCGCTCGGCTTGTGCGGTGCCGAAGTGAAATTTGCCCGGATAAATCAGCCCAAGCGTTTTCTTACTGCCGTCGGCGGCGAGGATGGTGTGGGAGACGACCTTGCCGTCGAAATAGACGTTGGCCTTGGCGATTGCGGTGACGTTGGTGAATTGCATGAGGCGGCGTTTAGCGGGCCGGGTAGGGGATTGTAAATTTCCGATTGCCGATTGCGGACTCCTCGGCGCATCGCGCACACTGCAGAATATGTCGCGATCCGTAGTCGCCCGTTCACTCGAACCTCTCGCTGCCTCGCTCTGGGGATTTTTTCTCGTATGGACTGCGCTGCTCGCGGTGGCGTGGGTTGGCGCGATAGATGAATTCTGGCTGAAGGCAAATGTGAGCAACCCGGGTCTGCGCGACGCACTCGTGATGCTTTTCAACTCGGTGATGCCCGCATGGATTGCGCTCGGTGTTGCAAATGTTCACCTCGCCGTATCGCGCGAGGAAGGATTGAAGACTGCGCGCCACTGGCTGCGTTTAGTGCTGGGGCTTTCATTTTTATTGGGTGTGATTGCCGCGAATACCAACGTGCTTTTTGGAAGGGCGTATTTCTCCGCTGAACTCGGTGTGCGTCTCGTCGGCGTGCCGGTGGGCTGGGCGCTGTTGTGGGTGCTGGTGTTGATTGGCGCACGAGAACTGGTTCTTTGGCTGCGCCCCCGGGCGGCTCATCATGCGACGGCGTTCGCTGGCGGCGCGCTGGTCGTGCTGACGTTCGTGAATCTCGAACCGCTGGCGCAGCACTTCACATGGTGGTTCTGGCGTCGCGATAAATTCGCCGTTGCTACAGCGCTGCCATGGCATTTCACGCTCGTTATTATGGTATTCGCAGTCGTGCTTGGCTGGCTGTTGCGGGAAATTTCCATTGTCCCACGCACGAAGCGTCGCTCGCGCAAAGCGGCAATCATTTTCCTTCTGCTCAATGCAGTCGCCATCGCTGCGCACCTGCGGCTCTGGCTCTTTCCACCGCAAAGTTCGCCGGTGGAAATTTCGGTGCCGATGTAGAAAACTTACTTCCCGCGTTGCGGTGGAGCGTCTTCGTCGGCTATGGAGGCCCGGTGCGTCGCACTTGGTTTTCCATCCTGCTGTTGTTTGTCGCCACGTTTTCTGCCTACGCGCCCGCTTTGCGCAATTCGTTTGTTTGGGACGACACCGCGCTGGTTTTGCGCGACCCGCTCATCCGCTCATGGCGGCTCGCGCCGGACGCTTTCCGCGAATTTCTCTTCCTCGATGCCACGGCGAGCAATTTTTATCGCCCGCTCCAGCGTCTCACCTACACCGCCGATTACGCGCTGTGGGGCATTGCCCGCGATGCTGGGGAAAAGACCGGCGCACCCGAGGCTGGCGATCAAGCCGACATGGCTGCGATTCAGCGCGCCGCACAGCCGGGTTGGCATTTCACCAGCGTGTTCGTTCACGCGCTTGCTGCGGTTGCGTTGTGGTTTTTGCTACGCGCGTGGATCGGCGGTTGTGTGTGGCCGATGCTCGGCGCACTGGCGTGGGCGGTGCATCCTCTGCACACGAGTGCAGTGACGTATGTGAGCGGTCGGGCCGATCCTCTAGCAGCGCTGTTTGCATTTAGCGCACTCGCGCTCGTTGTGCGTGCACACAAAAATGGCGGACTCACGAAGGGAGATCGTCCTGCTGCGTGGTGTGTGATGGGCGCGGGGCTTTGTGCCTTCGCTGCTTTGCTCAGCAAGGAAAGCGGAGTTGCTGCGCTCTCATTATGGCTTGTGTGGTTGCTCACCAAAGCGCGCCGCGATACGCGCGCATGGCTGGCGTGGGCGGCCTGTGCGGTGATTGTTTTGGGTGGTTATCTTGCTTTGCGAAGCACGGCGGATCGCACACCAGTTCCTCCATCGAAAGAAGCGACGCCTTGGGCCGTGCGTCCGATCCTCGCCGCCCGTTCGCTTGCAGAATACACCGCTTTGTTTGTCGCACCTCACTTGCTCCACATGGAGCGCGATGTTTCCACCCGGCCGATGGGTGATGGAGAGACAACCCTTCGCTGGGCGCGCTTGCGTGAAGCTCAGACACTTGCCGGATTATTGATAGCACTCGGCCTTGTGTTGTGGGCGCGCTGGGCGATCCGCCGCGCGCCGGATGCTGCGGTGGCACTTGCTTGCTTCGTCGCGACGTGGCTGCCGGTGAGTAATTTCATCAGCCTGAATGCCACCGTCGCCGAACACTGGCTCTACGTGCCGAGCGCATTTCTCATCGCAGCCATCGCATTCACATTTCGTGACCGCAGCACGCCGCGCGTTGCTATTGCCATCGCCGCCTCGTGGATGCTCTTCCTCGCGGTGCAGACGGCACGACAGCAGGACTACTGGCACGACCAGCGCACGTTCGTCACCGAGACCGCCGCGCGTGCAGGACGTGGCGTAAGGATGCTGGTGAATCTCGGTCAGCTCGCCGCCGCCGATGGCCACGACCAAGAGGCGCTCGCGCTTTACCACGAGGCTTTGAAAATGGAGCCGGCTCTCGCAGTCGCACACTTCAACGTCGCAACGATTGCGTTTCGTCAAAAGGACTACGCTTTCACTCTCGACGAGTTGTCGAAAGCTGAAGCGTCGCCGCTTTTCCATGCCGACGCGCTCGTCCTGCGCGCCGCCATCGCCGAGGCTCAAACCGGCCAGCCGCAAATCGCACTCCTCGCTCAGGCAGCCGATGCAGCGCCGAGAAACTGGAGCATATGCCGCCGGCTCCCGCTCAGGCTCGCGGCCATCGGGAAACTCAACAGCGCCTACGAAGACATTCTTCGCCAGAACAACGTCCGACCGTATCGCGCAGATGCTTGGCGGCTCCTCGGTCAGATTGCCGAACAGCTTGGCCAGCCAGCCATCGCTTCCCGAGCCTACGGCGAGGCAGCCAACCGTGACACCCGCGATTCCTTCTCCCGCGAACGTCTGCGCGCACTCCGTTCGTCGCTGTAAAGTTTGGTTTGCCCCCACGCCCGGAAAATGCCATTGCAATGAGTGCCGGGTGACCCTGTCCCCCGAGTCCGGCGGGAGACAAAAGCATATGGCAACGAAAACCAAAAAAACAGAGGGGTCGGCCAACGGGGCCACCAAAACCGCAACGAAACGCAAGATCGTCGCCCAGCCAGCAACGGCTCGGGCAATCAAGCCGACGGCTCCAGTCAAAAAAACTGCGCCACGGAAAAAGCCAGCCACTTCGCAAATCGCACAGGAAGTGATCGCATTACGCGCTTACTTCATCGGCGAAACGCGGATGAGGACCGGTCAGCCTGGGGATTCGCTGAGCGACTGGATCGAGGCGGAGCGCCAGCTTCTCGCCGAGACTGGAAAGTAGAACATTTCCGAAATTGAAGCGGCGCTTGAAGAAATTCACGCGCTAGCGTCAATCGTCGCTGTCGCTCACAAACGTGAGTTCCTGCGAGGCGTGACCGTCGGCGTAGAGCACGTTGATTTTATTGGAGAGGTGAGGGTGAAATCCCTCTTTGTCGGCGAGCACCATGATACGGCTCGGAGTATCGAGAGTATCCAGTTTCATGTAGTTCACACTGAGGCCGGCGAGACGCTGGCCGTTAAGCTTGGTGTTCCAGAGATAACTGGTGCCGCTGGTTTCGGCGAGGCGCCTGGTATCTGCGGGACAGGCGAAAACTCGCGGGTCCTGCACGTAGGAAGCCAGCACGGTATCAATTGCGTCGCTTTTCTCTGACTTATCCCACCGAGCCATGACGAGAGTGGGAAAAGTGGTGTCGTGTTCGCCGAGATATTTGATGAGTCCCGCTCCGATCTGTCGCATATTTTGCGTGCAGGTAGATGTGTGGGCTGTGCGCTGAATATGCATCCACACGGGATAACTGAGTGCCGCAAGTGCGAGGATGATTCCGACAACAGCCGCAAGTTCTACGAGCGTGAAGGCGCGCTGTCTCCGCCCGCTTGTTCTTTTGCTCACCGATTCCATTGGATGGATTTTTCCAGCTCCTCGATAAAGGGGAGCGCGTCCATCTTGGCCTCGATAGTGGCTTCACTGAAATAGGCTCTGAGGCCCTCGTTCACGATTTTGCGTTGCTGGGCAGGGGTGAGTTCCGCGGGCATTTTTTCCCCGCCGCGTGCACGCAAATCCTGCACGGCTTTTTCCACCATTTCCCGACGTTTGATCGGGTGCATCGTGTTGAAGTTTTCGATCATCCGCTTGAAGTCTGTTGGCAGGATGAGTTCGAGATAATGCGATCGCTCTTCAGTCGTCATCGCCAGCCAGAACGGTTCCAACTGCTTTCTTTCCCGCAACTCGTAGCGTTCGTTTTCCTCCAGTCCGTTCACCTTTGCGGCGATGGCCTCGACGATTTCTTTACGCTTCTCCGGCGTGCTGTTTTCGAGGGAGTGCGTGAGGGAAAATGCGGCAATTTTCTTGGCCGTAGGTTTGTTTGCCTCGACCCAAAAAGTCACCCCGCCCACGGTGAGCGAAAGGCTCGTGAGTGCAGATAAAACGATGGGGTAGGTGGGACGCATTGATTTCCCTCTAGCCTACTTCGTGCCTGATGACAACCAGAGAAAATAACTGACTTTTGGGCTAACAACCTACGGCGAAAGGCGCTCGATCCGCCATTTCTCGCCGTCCCTGCAATAGCGCAGGCGGTCATGCAGACGGCTGGCGCGCCCCTGCCAGAACTCGATGGTAGCAGGCACAACGACGTAGCCACCCCAGTGTTCCGGGGCTGGCGGGTTTTCGCCGAGGCGCGCGCGCATTTCCTCAAACCCTCGCTCCAGCGGCTCGCGGCTCGCGATGATTTCACTCTGCTTCGACGCCCATGCGCCGATCCGACTGCCAGCCGGGCGCGTGGCGAAATATGCCTCCGTCTCGGCGCGAGGAATGCGCTCCACGTGGCCGGTCACATTCACCTGCCGCTCATGCGGTGCCCACCAAAACGTGAGCGCGCAGCGCGGGTTGTTCGCAAGCTGGCGGGCTTTTGCTCCTTCGTAGTTGGTGAAAAAGATGAAGCCACGCGTATCGCACGCTTTTAGCAAAACCGTGCGCGACCACGGCTGGCCCTCGGCGTCCACTGTAGAGAGCGTCATCGCGTTTGGCTCCATGAGTTCGTGCTCCACGGCTTCTGCGAGCCATTTGCCAAATTGCGTGACAGGATCGGCATCGAGATCGCTTTCCAGCAAGCCGTGCTGGCGGTAATCGCGGCGGAGATTTGCGAGGTCGAGATTCGTACGCATGGCTGAAGTTGTCCCGAAGCACGTCGCACGACAAGGCGCGGCTTGCCTTCGATGAACTATGTCTTGGCGCGCGGCAGAGTGATATGCGGCTCGCGAAGATAAAGTGGCTCCAAGTCGTCGCGAGCGATAATGCCGCGTGCGTCCGCTACCAGCCGAGCGAGTGTGAGCGAGATCGGGAGCGCGATTTTTGCCTGCGGAAATAGCGAGAGTGGCTCTGGCGAAAAGATCGGATGCTCAGGAAACCCTGCGAGCCGGACGCGCAATAAATCCTCCGAAAGCAGGAGCGGGCCTTCGACGCATACGCCGTTTTCCACACGGGTGAAATAGAATGTCTCCCGCCGCGCATCACCGATTGCGAGATAGCTCGGTGCGTCCGTTTCCAGTGCAGCGACGCTCGCAATGCCGACGAGACGCGCGCCGTTGCTCATGCTCATGCCGAGCGCGGCAGCGATGGCGATTCGCACACCCGCATAGCTGCCCGGTCCGAGTCCGACCGCGATCACGTCCACGCGCGGCGCAAGGGCGCGGGCTTTTTCCAAAATGGGAAACAGCGTGCTCGTATGGCTGCGGTCGGCGCTGAAAATTTCGTCGAGCAAGACGCGGTCGTTGTCGAGGACGGTGACAGAACCGCGATTGGTGGAAGTATCGAGCGCCAGCGTGATCATGATTCGGAAATTTCCCGCGTATCTCCATCGCCAGCGCAAAATTTGAACCAGCGCGTAACTTTTGGTAGCAGCGCGGAGAATTTTCCAGCCCACTCGATGGCAACAATCCCGCTGGCGGCGAGGTAGTCATCAAGACCGATGCGCAGCGCGTCATCGTCTGTTTCCAGACGGTAGAAATCAAAATGGTAAAGCGGGAGACGTCCGCCTGTGTATTCGTGGACGAGGGTAAAGGTCGGGCTTGTCACATCACCTGTGTGTCCGAGTCCAGCGGCGATGCCCTTGATGAAATGTGTCTTTCCAGCGCCGAGATCGCCGTCGAGCGCCAGCACGTCGCCCGCGCGCAACGAAGAAGCAAGCTTTTCGCCAAGCGCAAACGTCTCGGCGGGGCTAAGAGAAGTGGTCGTGGCCATGGATGCGATGATGGTTGGCGGAAACCGAATGACGAATAAGGGCGCCGATGCGCGTGAGCGGGAGACGGGAAAAAGTTTTCTTCCATGTGGCTTCGAGTTTTGCGCAGTCGCGCGGCGCAATGGCGAAGAGCAACTCGAAGTCCTCGCCGTCGCCAAGAGCTTGCTCAATGGTGCAACTGCGCGAACGAGGAACGAGCTTGGGATCGAGTGTGTAGGAGCATTTGCTGGCGCGAGCGAGGCGGGGAAGGTCGGCTGCGAGGCCGTCGCTCACATCCATCATCGCGCGCACTTTGAAATGTTCGACAAGCCAGCGTGCTTCGGCGAGGCGGGGAATGAAATCGAGATGCTTGCCCGCGAGCGATCCGCCGAGGCGACCGGTGACATAAATTGCATCGTTCACGCGCCCGCCGCTGCGCATGACACATTGCGTGCGCTCGACGCGTCCCGTGAGCGCAACGCTGATGAATGCGGGCCCCAGCGAGCGCGAAGTTTCACCGCCGACGATGCTGACGCCAAAACGCCGTGCTGCTTTTTTCAAGCCTGCATAGAGCCCGCGCACCCATGCGAACTTCGTCTTCGGGCGCACAGCGAGCGTGATGAGCGCGTGCTCGGGGATGCCGCCCATCGCGGCGATGTCGCTGATGGCGCGGCAGAGCGCCTTCCAGCCGACGCGCCCCGGTTTTTCATCGCGGAAAAAATGCACGCCCTCGACGACAGCATCCGTTTTCAGCAAACGCCACCAACGGTCGCGCGGCCCGCCGATTACAGCGCAATCATCACCAGCGCCGACGCGCACATCGCGCCCACACGGGAGGGAGCGTGTAAGTGCGGCAACGACGTTGTCCTCGCCCATGGAGGAAAGTTTCATACGTCAAACCCGTAGCGTGATGCGGCCCACATGAGCAGCAGATTTGAGGCGTTGAAAACCGCGTGCATGAATATCGGCAGGAGAAGCGAGCCGCTCCATTCGTAGGCGAGCGTGAGTGCAAACGCGAGCAGCACCAGACTCGGCAGCGTCAGCAGATTTCCATGCACCGCGCCGAATAGCACGGACACAAAAACCGCCGAGGAAAACGGGCCAACCAGACGCTTGAGCACGGGATAGAAGTAGCCCCGAAAAAGAAATTCCTCAGCGAGTGGTGCCATGATTGTCGCTGAAAAAATGATGGCCCCGATGATGTCAAAGCGGCCTCCGTCAACGGCAGTTTTATAAACCTTCACTAGTTCCTGCGGCTCAGAATACGCGGGGAAGAATTTCATCGTCACCAAATTCACAATCAGCAGCGCAGGAAAGAGCGCGAGAATCAAACCCGCCGAGACAAACGGAACTTTCGCCAGTGATATACGCCCCATGCCAAAGGCCTCACGGAGCGAAATTCTACGCGCGGCGAAGAACGCACAGATGCCCACGGCCGGGATGAAAAGAAACATGCTCCCGGAGAGGATTCGTTCCACCGTCATTTCGCCTTTCGCTGATGCGGCCTCCCCTGCGCCTTTTGAGATAGAGATGAAAGCGAGCAGCGCGAGCAGGGTGAGGCCGACAATGAGCGAGATGGCGATGAAGAGATCAGGTAGTTGGAGGTGATCGGTGCGAACGCGTCCGCCATTTTCGCCGACGCGGCGAAAAACCCGTGCATACACCGTCACTCCCGCCACGAGCAGAATAACTCCGAGGAGATTTGCGAGCGCGAGTTGCTGCTCCGAAATCGGGAGCTGCTGTGCTTTTTGGAATGCGGCGAGAATCACGGAGCGAGCAGGCTCGGCAGCAGATAGAGGCGGCCCGGCTGCAAGTGCAGGCCGGCTTCCGGGGTAAGATTGATTTCGATTTTCTTCGGCGTCTCGGACTTTCCGAGCATGCGCAAATAGTGCGCGAGACCACCGCCAGTATCGTAGCCGACGACTGCCGCGCCGGGCGCTGCGGCGAGTTGCATGGCCTTTTGCACCGCTGCGTCGAAGTCACCTATTTCATCCACGAGTTTTGCTGCGAGCGCGTCCTTTCCGGAGACGACGCGGCCATCGGCGACGCCGTTGCGCAGCTCGTCCACCGGCAGTTTGCGCTCGGCGGCGACGATGCCGACGAATTTATCGTAGGTCTGCATCACCAGTCCCTGAATGTATTGTTTCTCCGGCTCGGTCGGCGGGCGCGAGCCGCTCAGCATGTCTTTCAAGTTGCCGCTTTTGTAAGTCATCACCTGCACCCCGATTTTTCCGATCATGTCGGAATAATTCAGCGACTGCATGATCACGCCGATGCTGCCGGTGAATGTCGTTTCATGCGCAAAGATGTGTGAGCCGCC
>JBEIQV010000159.1:0-7573 GCA_040376335.1 Verrucomicrobiia bacterium
AATCGGGCTGCGGCAAAAGCGTGACTGCGCTCTCGATCATGGGTCTGGTGCCTCGCCCCCCGGCTCGCCTGAGCGGACAGATTCGCTTCGAGGGCCGTGATCTGCTGAGTTCGGGTGCTGGCGAGCTGGCCGATCTGCGCGGCAATCGGATCGCGATGATCTTTCAGGAGCCGATGACGTCATTGAACCCAGCCTTCACGGTGGGCTCGCAGTTGAGCGAGGTCCTGATGCGGCACCGCGGCCTTGACCGGGCCGCGGCCCATGAGGCTTCTGTAGCCATGCTGCGGCGCGTGAGCATCCCGGCGCCCGAGCAGCGCATCCACGATTTTCCGCATCGGCTATCGGGCGGGATGCGCCAGCGCGTCATGATCGCCATGGCGCTGCTGTGCGAGCCCGCGCTGTTGATCGCCGACGAGCCTACCACCGCGCTCGACGTGACCATTCAGGCGCAAATCATGGATCAATTCCGCGACCTGCGGAGCAAGCTGCACATGGCCGTGATCCTCATCACCCACAATTTCGGAATCATCAGCAACTTCGCGGACAAAGTCGCCGTGATGTTCCGTGGCAAAATCGTCGAATACGGCCCCACCGCCGAAGTGCTCAGCAACCCGCAGCACGCATACACCAAAGCGCTCATCCAGTGCATTCCGCGCCTCGGTGCCCGCCAGCACCGCCTCGTCACCATTGACCACGCTGCGCTGGAAGCTGCTTCGTAGTATCAAGAGATAGTGCCGACGTTTCCCGATGATGAGTGCGCACACAGCTAGCTTCAGCGTCCGCACGCGCGGGCAGGGCACTACGGAAATTACCGAGGAGGTCACCCGCATCGTTCGGGAGAGCGGCATTCGCACCGGACTTTGCACGATTTTCATCCAGCACACGAGCGCTTCGCTGATCATCTACGAAAATGCGGACCCGACGGCGCGGACGGACTTGCACGAGTATTTTTCCCGTCTCGTGCCGGAGGATGAGGATTATTTCGTCCACACCGCCGAAGGGCCGGACGATATGCCGTCGCACATCCGCATGGTGCTCACGCGGACGAGCGAAAGCATCCCGATCTCAGCCGCACGTCTCACGCTCGGGACGTGGCAGGGGATATTTCTTTTCGAGCACCGCCGCGCACCACACACCCGCGCCATCGTGGTGAGTGTGGTCGGCGAATGAACTATTCCAACAAGCGGCCTGAGTCCGGGAGTTCGCTGGCGTCCGCTAGTTTGATTTTGGTTGGTTCGACGGCGGTGCCGTGCAGTGAGGCGCGGAAAATATCCGGCGCGAGTGCGTGGAGGTGCAGCACGAGCGTTTCGCCTTCGGTGCGGACTTCGGCGAGGTTGGAGACTTGCAGAGCGACGAGAACACGGGCGCGCGTTCTTTTGTTTGGAATATCGAGCGGTAGCGTGTGGAGCGGGACGTTTTTTTGGCGGAGACGATCCATCAACTGCGCGGCGATCGGTATTTCGGCGGATGAAATACGCGGCCATACTTTGAAATTTTGCGCTGCAGCGAGTGTGAGGCGTGGGAGGAAGAGCAGGATGTCGCCGATGTGTTCGATGGTGGGGCGATCATCCACCTGTCGCTCGTGAGGGTTGATATACGCATCAACAATGGCCACGAGGAGGAGACCGAGTGCGCACACCTCGAACGCAGAATGAAACACCTTCGGCACGACTGCGTCTCCTCCGTGCAGCGTTGTTTGCAGAAACATGGTGACCCAATACAGGCCGCCGTAGAGCACGCCCCAGCCGATGGCGGAGAAAATCAGGGCCAACGCGGACGCGGTGAGCACGTTGAGGCGGTGCTCGCGTAAGTGCGCACGGAGCGCAGTGATGGTGGCTGACGATGTCACGTTGGCAGCATCACTGGGAACTGTCGGCGCGGCAAACCGGTTATTTTTCCTTACGCGACCGCTAGCAATTTTCGGCGAAGATGGTTCTCTCTGCGCCTTTCATGTCTGCCAAACGTAAGCTGCTCGTAGTTGATGTCGCCGCATTAGGATGGAATCTGGTTTCTCATTTGCCGGAGTTCCGCCCGATGGAGGCGATTTTTCCTGCTGTGACTTGCCCGGTGCAGGCGAGCTTTCGCACGGGGTTGCCGATTGGCGGGCACGGGCTGGTGGCGAATGGGCTGCACTTTCCCGAATTGGCGAAGGTGATGTTTTGGGAGCAGTCGGCGCGACTGGTGGAAGGGAAGCGGATTTGGGAGGACTTCCGTGCGCGTGGAAAAACGGTGGGGCTGATGTTCTGGCAGCAGTCGCTCGGCGAGGCGGCGGATTTGGTGGTAACTCCGTGGCCTGTCCACAAGCACAGCGGTGGGATGATTCAATCGTGCCACACGCAGCCTGCGGAGTTGGAGGCGCGGCTGAATGAGAAGGTGGGACGCGCGTTTAATTTGATGAATTACTGGGGGCCGCTTGCAAATCACAAATCGAGCGACTGGATCGTGGATGCGGTTTGCGCGGTAATGGAGATGCCGGATGTCGCGCCGGATGTGCTGTTCGCCTACATCCCGCATTTGGATTACGATTTGCAGCGCTTCGGGCCGGATTCGCGTCAAGCGGACAAGGCGCTCGATGTTTTGCTGGGCTATCTTTCACAAATCAAAGCGAAGGCGGCGGAGTGCGGCTACGACTGGATTGTTTTTGGCGACTACGCCATCGAGCAGGTCACGGGTGGTGCTGTGTTTCCAAACCGCTGTCTGCGCGAGGCGGGGCTGTTTGTGACGCGGGAACTGAAAGGCATGGCGTATCCCGATTTTTACACATCGCGTGCATTCGCGGTGAGCGATCACGGCGTTGCGAATGTGTATTGCCGCGATGCTGCCTCGACTGCCGCTGCTGCGGAAGCACTGCGTTCGCTGTCGGGTGTGGCGGAGGTTTTAGGAAAAGATGAGCAGGCTGCGCGGGGACTCGCGCACAGCCGGAGCGGGGACTTGATGCTCGTCGCGGCACCGGGTGTTTGGTTCGCATATCCGTGGTTTACGGAGCGCAGCGAGGCACCGGATTTTGCTGGGCATGTGGATATTCACAACAAACCTGGCTACGACCCGTGCGAGTTGTTCTTTGGGTGGCCGCCGGGAACGGTGAGTTTCAACACCGACAAAATCCACGGCACCCACGCGAGCAACCGCGCCGGGATGGAAGTGGCGTGGGCAACGTCGCTGGAAATCGCGCAGACACCGAAGACGCAACTAGACCTCGCGCATGAGGTGCGGCGATGGATGGAGACACTGGCATGACGACACGCTCAATTTCACAAACAGTGACGGTGACATGGGATTTTCCGGTGACTTTCACGCATGGACTTTTTGCGCCATCGAACCGTGTGCTCGTGGATACACTGTGCCGGCTGAATGAACCGCGCAGGCACAAGGCGCTGGTGTTTATTGATGGTCACGTCGCCAGCAAACGCGCGGAACTTTCTGCCGAAGTGAGCGCCTATTTCTCGGCGCACGCCGAGAAAATCGAACTCGCGATGGAGCCACAGGTGGTGCCCGGAGGGGAGGCGGTAAAAAATAATTTCACGCTGGTGGAGGGCTTCATGCGTTTGATGCTGGAGCGGCATATGGACCGGCAGTCGTTCATCATTATCGTGGGCGGCGGTGCGGTGATGGATGCGGTGGGCCTTGCAGCGGCGCTCGTGCATCGCGGGCTGCGGCAGGTCCGCGTGCCGACGACGGTGCTCGGGCAAAATGATGCGGGCGTCGGCGTGAAGAATGGCGTCAATTTTCTAGGTGGTAAAAATGCAGTCGGCACGTTTGCGCCGCCATACGCGGTGCTGAATGACTTTGAATTTCTGCTCACGCTCCCACAGCGCGACTGGCTCTGCGGCGTGGCTGAAGCATGGAAGGTTGCGATTATCCGCGACCGTCAGTTTTTCGACTGGCTGAGCGACAATGCCGTGAAATTCCCCGCGCGCGATGCGGCAGCGATGGAGCAGCTTGTGTATCGTTGCGCCGAGGAGCACTTGGAGCACATCCGCACAAACGGCGACCCTTTTGAATATGGCAGGGCGCGTCCGCTCGATTTCGGGCACTGGAGTGCGCACAAGCTGGAGTTGATGTCGAAGTTTTCCGTGAGCCACGGCGAAGCGGTTGCCTTCGGTGTGCTGCTGGATTCGTGCTACGCGCGGGAGCAGGGGTGGATTTCGCGGGATGACTACACAGCCATCGAAAGAGGGTTGCGTGCGAGCGGGTTTCCGTTGTGGCATGAAGAGGCGCTGGTGCGTGACTCCGTCGGGCAGTTGGAGATTTTCGCGGGTATCCGTGATTTCCGCGAACACCTCGGCGGGGAGTTGTGTGTGACGTTTCCACGAGGGATCGGGGCGCGTTTTGAGATGCACGAAATTGACCTCGCCATGATGGAACGCTGCCTAAAGGAGTTGCGCGAAACGCGCTGAGTCTCTATTTCGCGCAGCGATGATTATCCAGTATCAGCCCCCGCTTCATCTCACATACTGCCTGAACATCCACTCCGGCGAGGCGTGGGCGGATGCCCTTGCAGCTATTCAGGAAAAGACAGCGCTCGTTCATCAATTCGTCGCGCCCGACCAATGGTTCGGCCTCGGTCTTCGCCTCGGTGCGCAAGCGGTGAATGATTTAGCGGACGATCCCGTCGCGCGTCGTGCTGCACTGGATGTTTTTGCCGAGCATCAACTGTATCCTTTTTCAGTGAATGCGTTTCCGTATGGACGTTTCCACGAAGGCGCAGTGAAGGAGCAAGTCTATGCTCCGGACTGGCGCATGGCCGACCGGCGTAACTACACTTTCGATGTGTGCGACATTCTCGCGGAGTGGCTGCCTGAGGGTGTGGATGGCTCCATCAGCACCGTGCCGGGTTCGTATAAAGACTGGATCACAACGCCCGAGGGCGTCACGAGCATGGCGGAAAATCTGGCATCCGTTGCTGCTTACCTCGCCGCAGTGCGTGAGGACACCGGAAAGGAAATCCACCTAGGTCTCGAACCCGAACCCGATTGCTTCCTTGAAACCACGGAGGAAACGGTGCGCTTTTTCAAGGAAGTGCTCTGGACCACAGGCGTCGAGGAAGTGAAGCGTATCCGCAAATGCTACACGAACGAGGCCGAGGAGATCATCCGTCGTCACATCGGCGTGTGTCTCGATACCTGCCACGTCGCGCTGCAATTTGAAGACCCGCTCACTGCGTTGCGCACATATCGTAGCGAAGGTGTTCGTGTTTCAAAAGTGCAGCTCAGCGCCGCGCTTACCGTTGCCGCCAGTGACGAGGGATGGGAGGAACTGCGGCCATATGCCGAGGGCGTTTATCTTCATCAAGTGAAGGGTCGTGCTGAGAACGGCGAGATTCGCTCGTGGAAGGATCTGCCTCTAGCGCTCGAAGACAAAGCCGGTCAGCAGGGACTGGATCAGGTGCGCGTGCATTTCCACGTGCCGCTCTTTTTCCGCGAGAGCGGATTGCTCGCGAGCACGGCATCGCTGCTCACTCCGGACTTCTTCCACGAATTACGCATGGGCGCGACGAGCCATGTGGAGATTGAGACTTACACATTTGATGTGCTCCCTCCCGAGATTCATCCCGGCGACATGGTGAAGAGCATCGCCCGCGAATACGCGTGGGTGCAGGATCATCTGTAGGCCTCTTTCACAAATCTTTTACAACCTCCGCACCAGTGCCTGACACATCCAGTGCGGCGTGTGCATACTTTCACCCAGCGCATGAAAAAGACTGTCTGGATATTTTTGCTCGCCGTGCTCCTGCCAAGTGCAGTGCTCGGCTGGCTGGCGTTGCGCAGCGCAGAGGAGCAGCAGATCGTCTTCGAGCGCCGCACAGCGGAGCTTTATCAAAAGGAAACGGAATCGCTCGCGGCGTCCGTGCGCGAGGCAGTGGAGTCGGAGCGGAGAACGTTTGGCGACACGGTGCACAAACTTCTGGCGAAAGGTGACGCGAACGCGCTGGCGCGTGATTTTTCCAATACGCTTGCCGATGCGTGGGGGCGTCGTGCGGTGGGTTTTGCCCTCGGGCCGGATGGACGTTTGCTTTCGCCCACCAACGCAGGAGCTGCGAAGAACGCGGACTGGCGGAAGTTTCTTTTGGAAAACAGCTCGTTCCTTAGTAGCACGGAGCCGGCACAGGTATATTACGTGCCCGTCGAGGCGCAGGGGAAAGTCGTAAGCAGGGCAGGCGGCAGGGGCGGCAGCTATGCACTAAATAATGCTGCTCAGTCGCAGGCGGAGCCGTTGGCGAAAGACGCTGAATTGGATGCCTATCGCCAGAGTGCTCAACTCATCCCTCAAACACAGGAGCGAAAGAAGGCGGATGAGCAAGCGGGTCAGATCGCACTGGCGCCGAAAAAACAGAGTGTTGGTGAAAAGGAATTGGCTGCAAAGACGAACCAGCCGCCCGCACCCGTTGTTGCCGAGTTTGCCAAAACCGCAGTTCCGAAAGTCGGAGCGAAAACGCCAGCAGCAGTAGTGGAACCACCGGCTGCGGAGTTGCAGCCTGCAAAACCCGAACCTTCAAAACCGCCGGAGGGAGCGAGTTCTGTCGTTGGCAGATTAGCAATGCCTTCACCTACACCAGCAGCGCCCGTAGCGCCGGTGAACGTGCAGAATGACGAAGCGAAAATTACGACTGCGCTCAGCAGCAATAAATTCAAATCCACGCAGAATAACGCACTGAAGGACTCGGATAGCGCGTCTGGATCTCAGCAACAGAAAAGCAAAGAGGAGTTGGGAGGCAGTCGAAGGGGCGATGGTAAATACAGAGACGGGTCTGATGCGAAGTTTGATAAGCGCGAGCAGGCAACAGCGGACGAGAACAAGCCTGCGGAGGCGGAAAAGCGTGCTGAGCAAAACGTCGTGATTACCAAGGGCGATGTGAACCTGCTCAATCGCAAGGTGGAACCGCAGCAGGTGGTCACGTCCAGTTTCTCGAACTGGTCTTCCATTCTCCCTTCGACCTCCGACTTTCAGACGCTGACAAAAAATGGTGACGAGGGAACGGTTTCCCGCTTCGTGCAGGATAAACTCGATCTCGTGTTCTGGATTCGCCCGCCCGAGGCGCCTGAGCTTGTTTTCGGTTGCCTTGTAGATGCGGCGGAATTGCGCACGCTCTGGCCCGCTTTGTTTGCCGAGATGCAGGGCAATGAGCGTTACGGCGAGCGTCCTTCTTTTGTGCTGGCGCTTCTCGACGACAAGGCTCGCCCGATGGCCACGCATCTCGGTAGCGATTTGGTGCGTGATTGGAAGCATCCATTCGTCGCCAGCGAGATCGGCGAAGTGCTGCCCCATTGGGAGGCGGCTCTCTATCTGGCAAGCCCGACTGCGCTCGCCGATTCTGCGCGAGGGCTTCGGCGCACGCTCACTTTCACCATCGCTGGAGCAGTGGCGTTGATTGCTTTTGGCGGCTGGCTCGTGGTGGCCGATGCACGCAGACAGCTCGCGCTCGCACAGAAAAAGACAGACTTCGTGTCGAATGTTTCGCACGAGCTAAAAACGCCGCTCACGAGCATCCGAATGTTTGCAGAGTTGATGCACGACCGTCCGCCGACGGCGGAAAAGCAGGGGCAGTATCTTCGTATCATCAGCGTAGAGGCCG
>JBEIQV010000025.1:0-19880 GCA_040376335.1 Verrucomicrobiia bacterium
CGGAGTAGGCGGTGTGATTTTCGTTTCAGGCGTCGGCTTTTGAATCTGCGAAACCCCCTCCGGCGGGCGCAGCGAGGATGTCGCGGGCGCGCGTGTTGGTTCGGGGCTCACGGGTTTCGGCGCTGGTGGCGGGATGATTTGTGTAGCCGGTGATTGCTGCGCTGGGATGAGCGAACTGATCGCCTCCTTTTTCCGCGGCTCTGTGGGTGCGGTCTGCGCGTGTGCGAAAATGCACGCCATCGCGAGAATAGAAAAACCAATCTGGCGGAGCTTCACCATCTCAATGCGCTACACCACACGCAGGACGTGCCCTGCTTTCTCACCCGGCACGAAGCGGACGAAATTGCGCCGACCCTTCCATGTGTAACGCTCGCCCGTGAGCAGGTCTTCCACTTTGAAACTGGCGTTCTCAGCGAGGCCAAATTGTTCCAGCGGGACTTCGACGGTCGCTTGCTCGGCGCTCCATGCGTTGAGATTCACGACAATGAGAAGATGATTGCCGTCCGTGCATTTTGCGTAGGCGAGAATGAGATCGTTGTCCGTGCCGACAAAGCGCAGATTCCGCGCTTGCTGGAGCGCGGCGTTTTCGCGGCGGATGCGATTCAACTTCGCCATGAACTCAATAATATTGCCCGGTGTGCGCTCCCAATCGCGCTGCTTGAACTGGTATTTTTCCGAGTCGAGATACTCCTCGCGGGCAAGCTGTTTGTAGTCGCCGTCGCACAGTTCGAGAAAACCGCGCACGTTGCCCGCAGCATTCCACGCGTTCTTTTGAAGACCCGCATTTTCACACAACTCAAAACCCGAATAGATGCCATACACCGGCGCGAGCGTGGCTGCGAGCAGCGCGCGGACAAGGAAGGCGGCGCGTCCGCCAAATTGCAAATAGCTTGGCAAAATGTCGGGCGTGTTCGGCCATAAATTTCCGCGCATGTAGTCGGCGGAGTCGCTCTGCGTCAGTTCGGAGAGATAATCGGTGAGCCCGCGCTTCGTATTGCGCCAGGTGAAATACGTGTAGCTCTGCGTGAAGCCGGCTTTCGCAAGCGCGCGCATCATTTTCGGACGCGTGAACGCCTCGCTGAGAAACACCGCATCCGGCCAGCGCGACTGCACGCGACCGATGAGATATTCCCAAAACGCGACGGGTTTCGTGTGCGGATTATCCACTCGGAAAATGCGCACGCCCTGCTCGCACCAGAATTCGATCACGCTCGTGAGTTCGTCCCAAAGTTCGCGCCACGTCGCGCAGTGGAAATTCAGCGGATACACGTCCTGATATTTCTTCGGCGGATTCTCGGCGTATTTGATCGTGCCGTCGGGCCGCTGAAAAAACCACTCGGGGTGCGCGGCGACATACGGATGATCCGGCGAGCAGTTGATCGCAAAATCCAGCGCAACCTCCATCCCGCGTTCGTGGATTTCTCCCACGAGCCAGCGGAAATCTTCGAGCGTGCCAAGCTCCGGTGCGACGTCCTTGTGGCCGCCGCCGTTCGGGCATTGCTGATGGCGGTTGCCGATGGCGTAGGGCACGCCGGGCTCGCCGGGCTGGCACGTCACGGAGTTGTTGCGGCCCTTGCGCGCAGTCACGCCGACGGGATGCACCGGCGGAAAATAAATTACGTCGAACCCCATCGCCTTCGCATAGTCCACGCGACCGAGACAGCCACGGAACGTCGAACCGCTGTCCGCCTTTCCCTCCGCGCTGCGCGGAAAAAATTCATACCACGACGCATAGCCCGCGCGCTCGCGATCCACCCACACACGCGGATAGCGTGCGTCGCTCTTCGCTTTCGGCTGAAAAATCGCGAGCGTATCCGCAAAGGAGCACACGAACTCCGTGCTCACCGAACGATCCGAGTAAATCCACATCAGCCGCGACAGCTCCCCATCATGCGCGATGGCGTTCACGCGTTCCGGCGTCTCGCTGCGCATTTCTTTCGCGATGCGTCGCAGCAACTCCGCGTCCCCTTTGGCCTTTTGCGAAGAAGCGAGCTTCGCGGCATTTTCCACAAAGGCCGCTCCCTCCAGAGTCTCGCTCTGCAAATCCGGCTGCTTCGCTTCAAACTTCGCGTGCCACTCGTGCTGCCATGATTTCCAAAGATCGCCCCACGCCTCAATGGTGAATTCGTGCGCGCCCATCTCGGTGAAAGCACACGCGCCCTTCCAGTGGTCGCCCGTCCACGGATCCACACATTCCATTGCCGCCTCGCTCCATTTCTTTTCGCCCACGCGCCGCCACTTCAGAACGACTGAGATGACATCGTGGCCGTCCTTGAAAACATCCGCGAAAATCTCCAGCCGTTCGCCGACGATTCGTTTCACGGGATAGCGCCCGCCATTCACGAGAGGACGCACATTTTCGATCACAGCAGTGGAAGGGCGGAGATTCATGCCTCCCTTTGTGACAAGAACGGAGGCCTTCGGCAATCTACGAGCGCGCCTCGCGGAAAATAGCGCGCTACGGCGTCTTCTGCGCCGCGAGCGCTGCTGCTGCCTTGGCTTTCGCCTCCTCGGCACGACGCGCAATTTCCTCCGGCGACGGCAGCGACATGAGAACCTCGGCGGGAATGTCGCCAGCGGCGGCGAGTTTCACGAGGCACTTCTGCCGTTCGGCGAGCGCTTTTCCCTCGTCACGTTCCTTGCTGAAACGGCTCTTCGCCTTTTCGCTCCGCGCACGAAGCATGGAATACACATCGCCGCCGAGCAGTGCAGAGATGTCTATTTTCATCTTTTCGCGCTGAAGATCGGCGCTGCTCACCAAGTCGCCATTGATCGGGCCGGCTTTGTATTTTGGAAACATGATTGCGGCCTCCGGGCACACACGCGAGCACGCGGGGCAGTTCGTTTTGCAGTTGTCGTTGTTCTGCACCTGGATGCGGCTCTCGTCGTCCACGCCATAGACGCCGAAAAGACAGAACGAGAGGCACTGCATACAGTTCGTGCAGCGGTCGTAATCAATCACCGGGAACCACGGCTTCCACTCGCCGTGCTTCGCCGCACCCGTTGTGTCGCGCTCTTTTTCCACGAGCGCGGTGATGCCCGCTGCGTCCTGTCCCGCGATGTCGTGAAAGCGAACGCTCACATCGGCGGTGGCGCTTTCCGCTAAAGGCGCGCGGCCATCGGAAAACTTGCCAAGCACGAGCAGCGAACCTCGTGTCTGCGGTGCAACACTCCCGCCGCTCGTGGTGCGTGTGACAGCGTAGCCGCGTTCCAAAAGCGCAGTCATCGCGGCGAAAGAGTCGTCGAGCGGGGCGGCGCCGTCGCCTTCATAGAGAACGACACGGAGCGTGGATTCGGATTTGATGCTCATAGTTATTTAGCTGTCCGTTTGTGTTTCTTCGCGCGGAGTTGCCGCTTTTCCATCGGGAATGTTCGGCTGGATATCCATCGCCAGCAGGCGCGCCATCACGTCCTCCGCAGTCTGTGTGCGCATATTCAGCACTTCCGTCTTTGTCGGTTGAAGATCGGCGCCGCATTGGTGAAAAAGCCCCTTCACCGCGCGGGGAAAGCACGCCGCAATTTTCACCTCACCACTTGCGCTGAGTTGCGCCAGCGTAGGATCGCGGCGCGCAGCCATCTCGCAAAGATCGGCGACGGCATCAAACGCCACGCCGCTTTCACACAGCTTGCGCAGCACCGTTTCCTTCACGTCCTTCGGGACGACCTGCGCGTATTGGCAATGGCAGTAGAGAATTTTCGGCATATTAAACGGATACGTTGTCCCGGTGCGTTGGCTCGGGTTTCCCGGGGCGGAAAAATTCGAGGTGTTCGAGCTGTGCGGTGACACCACCGATGTTGAGATTCGCGACGGCTGCACGCACGACATCGCGGATTTCCTCGGGCGCGGCTTCGGCGCGGCAGTTGAGGATGAGTTGGCCGCTCGAAACTGGTGCATCGAGCGTAAGCGAAAGTTCGGGAACAAAATCAGAACGCACGAGGCTGATTGCCGCGATATCGCCGAGGCCGGTGTCGGGGCTGAGCGTCATTTTCAAATGAGCGATCTCCCCGCCCCGCGCAGCGAGCAAATGCTGAATCTCGCTGGCGAATGATTTCAGCACCCTCTTGCTGTCGAAAGCTGGCTCACCCGCGAGTTGGACTGTCGCATTCAGCCAGCCGAGCAGCGCCTCGCCTTCGGCGTAAAGCTCGTAGTCCACGGCCATCGTCGCGCGCGCCTGCTGCTCGCTCGATGTGATTTTCTCAAACCACTCCGCGACACCAGCACCCGTGCGAATGCTCACTGCGAGCACATCGGCGTGCGGGCATTCCTCCGCGAGACGCGCGCGCAGGCGCTCCAGTCGTGAGGCGTCGAGCGTGTCGGTCTTCGTGATGACGAGCAGGTCGGCCTCTTCGAGTTGCTTGCGGTAAATGTAGGCGACCTTGTCGGAAAACTTCCCGCCCTCCGCGAAGCCGAACAGCCGCTCCGCGCGCACCGGGTCCACGAGCACACTGAGCGGCGCGACTGTAAACGCATCGCCATAGAGCCGTCGCAGCGGATATGTGACGGTGGCGACGAGATCGGTGCAGCTACCGACCGGCTCCGCGATAAAAACATCGGGACGCGTCGCCGCGCTTAGTTTCTGTGCAGCGTCGGCGAGCGTTGCAAAGCGGCAGCAGAAACAGCCGCCGGTGATTTCCTCGGTCTGAAAACCGCGCGCACGCAGCATCGCCGTATCCACTAGCTCGCTCCCTTGATCGTTGGTGATAAGGGCGACGCGAAGTCCTTGCTGGACGAGGTGATTGGCGAGCGCGCCGACAGCCGTCGTCTTTCCCGCACCGAGAAAACCGCCGAGCATGATATAACGCGCTTTTGGCTGAAGTGGTGTCGTCATGGCTGGTCTTCTTCGTGTTTCTGCTTTTCCAAAATCCGATCAATCGTTGCGTCGAGCATCGTGCGATAAGCGTCGAGCGGCACGCATTTTTCGTCGGGCGTGCCTTCGATTTCGTAGAGCCAGCCTTCGCCATACGGGTCTTCACCGACTTTCTCCACTGCGCTGGCGAGCGCGGGATTTGCGGCGGAAAAAGTTCCGTTCGCGCAGGAGTAGAGATCGCTGATGGCCTTGAAGCCCTCAATGCTCCCGACAATCTCGCCGCTCTCCAGCGCAGCACCCGTAGTTTTTTCAAAACGCACCTCCACGATCTCGCCGAGCATCCGTGTAGCGAATTTGGTAAACCCCACGCGCCATTTTCCCCCGCCGACATTCGCCAGCCAGAAATGCGAAGGGCTGTAGAGACACTCCACTGGCAGGTGGGTGACGAAGTTGCTGCGTTTGTAAAAAGAGGTCGCGTTCATCGCGTGTCAAACAACATCCAACATCCCGAGCCCGACATCCAACAACCAATTTGATTTTGTGAAGACGTTGGCTGGCAGCTTGCCCATCATTGGTGCGACGGCTTTCCTGCACGGGTGCTGTATTTCGATCACAACGCTACGCATCCCATCTCCGCCACGGCAAAGCGTGTCTGGCTTGAAGCGGTGGAGAAATTTCCCGCGAATGCTTCGTCGCCGCACCGGCTCGGGCAAAGAGCGGAAACCGCGCTAAATGATGCGCGTGGTCGTCTGGCGAAACTCCTCGGTTGTTCGGCGGAGGAGATTGTTTTTACAAGCGGCGCGACGGAATCAGCGAATACGGTGCTGGCGCAATTTGACGAAAAATTGGTGTCGGCCATCGAGCATCCATGTGTGATTGAGCCATCGTGCGGGGCAAGGACGATCCCGGTTGCATCGTCGAGCCTAGTGGATGCGGCTTGGTTGGGAGCGGAATTATCGAGGTGCAGTCCAGCGCTCGTCGCCGTGATGGCGGCGAACAATGAGACTGGCGTGCTCCAGCCTTGGCGGGAAATGTTCGCGCTTTGTCACAAAGCGGGCGTTCCATTTTTCTGTGATGCCGCTCAGTGGATCGGAAAACAACCATCGCGCGAGATGGGTGAATGTGATTTTGTCAGCGGTTGTGCGCACAAGTTTGGCGGGCCGCAGGGCGTGGGATTTTTAAAATGCCCGCGCGATTTCTCGCCCTTGCTGCGTGGCGGGCCGCAGGAAAATGGCCGTCGGGCCGGGACGGAAAACGTCGCGGGAATTCTGGCGATGGTCGCTGCACTGGAAGAGCGCGAAGCTGCGATGTCCACAACCAACAAGCGCGCTGCGTGGCGTGATGATTTTGAAAAGGAACTCTGTTCAGCGTTGCCGACCGCACAAGTGCTGGGTGCAGAAGCTCCGCGGCTTTGGAATACATCATCCGTCATCATGCCCGAGCAGCCGGACTGTCGGCGGCGCTGGGTGGTCGTGATGGATCGGCTGGGCTTTGCAGTTTCGACCGGATCTGCGTGCGCGAGTGGAAAGGAAAAGCCATCGCACGTGCTAACCGCGATGAACATCCCGCCGGGCGCCGCCGGGCGCGCCCTGCGATTCAGCGCCGGATGGGAAACAACATCGGATGACTGGTTGCGCCTACTGGAAGGAGTGAAGTCCGCCGCACGCGAGATGGGCTGTTCTTAGTCGTGTGGTCAGCAACATCAATTTCATCACTCATCGCTGAGTGTCTTGAGGAAGGCGACGAGGGCGCGGCGATCTTTTTCGCTGAGCGGCACGCCGCCGTCAGGGTGTTTGGCGAGGTTGGGGTCGAGCGTGGGGCTGCGATGGAGGCCGGTGGTGTAGTGGGCCACGACTTCTTCGAGTGAAGCAAAACGGCCATCGTGCATATAGGGGGCGGTGCGGGCGACGTTGCGGAGGCTGGGCGTGGCGAATTTTCCGCGATCCGATTCGTTCTTCGTCACGATGAAGCGGCCTGCGTCGGCGGGGTTGGTGGCGATGCCGTTGTTGTGAAACTGATGGTCGCTAAAGAGCGGGCCTCCGTGACAGTGAAAGCAATCGGCACCCTGCTGGCCCGTGCGCGGGTCGTATTCCGTCATGAACAGCTCGAAACCTCGTTGCTCCTCGGGAGTGAGCGCGGTCTTGCCGAGCATCGCACGGTCAAATTTTGCATCGTAGGCAGTGAGGGTCAGGAGGAAGTTTTCAATCGCCAGTCCGATTTTTTCTGCGGTGATTTCCGGCATTCCGAAAGCGGCGCGAAATAGCGGTGGATACTCGGCGTTGGCTGCGAGCTTTGCGACTACGCGGTCGAGTTTCTCGTCCATCTCGGTGTGATCTTCGATCGGCATTAGTGCCTGTGCGCGGAGCGATGGTGCTCGTCCGTCCCAAAAGAAACTCGTCTTCCATGCGAGATTGAAGAGCGGCATCGAGTTGCGCGTCCCAGCCTGGCCGTCCACGCCCTTGCTGAAGCGACGAGGGTCGGTGTGGGCGAAGTTGGCCACGTGGCACGATGCGCATGAGATCGAGCCATCGCGCGACAATTCAGTTTCGTTGAACAGCTTTTTGCCAAGTGCGACGCGCTCCTCGATGAGGGGGTTGTCGCGCGGCAGGTCGGGCGCGGGAAAGGAACCGCTCATCGTGAAGCGATAGGGCGTGAATTTTTCCGGCATATAGAGCGGCTTGATCGGCGAGGGCTGGCTGATTGCCGGAGCTGCCGAGGTGACCTGCCTCACACGAAATGCGCCGGGCAGATTAGCTGCGAGTGCGGCAGCGACGGGATCGCCTACGCGGGAATGAGTGGCGGCACCATCACGTGCGAAAGCAAGCGGGCGCGGCGCGTTCAGTAGAGCCGCCAGATCAAAGTCGAGCAGCACTCCTGCGTCATGCGTGAGATCGAGCGGCACGGCGAGGTTGATGCGCGTGCGGTTTGGCGTCCGCGCGAAGTGATACGAGTAGCCGGACAACTCCGAGCCCACCGTCGCGCGATAGCGTCCCTCCAAGGCGAGGAAGATGTATCCGCTCTGCCATGTCCAGTGCAGTCCGTTGAAATTCGCGTTTAGTGGATGATTCGGCGCCGGGCTCGCGGGATTCGCGGAGTTTGCTGTTGCATCCGGGCCGATGTGAAAACGCAGCGCACGATATTTTCCCTCCGGCACACCTTCGAGTCGCGCGGACAGCCGCCTCTTTTCCGCATCCATCCATGCGTATTGTCCCGGAATTTCCACCCACACACCGTCCTCGCGCTCGAAGGCGAAACCGCTGAGAAGGTAGCTCACCCTCGTGAACGACAGCGTCTCAGCGGCGGAATTTTGATAGCGCAGCGAATCGAGGAGAAGAGGCTCACCGGTGAACGTGTGCCGCACGGAAATCTCCAGCACCGCCCCCTGTGCAAATATCGAGGCAAACACCAGCGCAAGCAGTATGGGTCGCGTCTGGCGGTTCGTTTTCATCAGCTATCAGTTGATCGTGAACGTGACTGTATATGTCGGGCCGGGATTAAAGACGACGGAGATGTTTTGCAGTCCCGTGGGAGCGTTGGCCGGGATTGCGAATGTTGCTTGTGCAGTCGCCTGCGTGGGGCGCGAAATGGATGCGCCTGCAATTGTGCCCGCAAGTGCGATGCTGTTCGGCACAATGTTGGCAGGAGGCAGAGGGGGCGTCGTGGGGAGTGTGATGGTGATAGTGACGGTGGAGCCTCGCGAAGCACTGCCGCCCGGCGCGACTGAAGTGCCGCTGCCTGCGGTTGCTGTGAAAGTAGAATCGCTCCCGTAGCTCGTGCCGGCGGTATTCACGCCTTTGGTTCGGAAATGATAAGTTGCGTTCGCAGTCAATGCGGTGATTGCGGCGCTCACGCTAGTCATGGCGCTTCCAGTCACACTGGATGGCGTTGCCGTCACGGTGCTGCCATAAGCGGTTGTGAGCCCGTATTCAAAACTCACTGCGGTGCTGATGTTGTTGGCCGTCACAGTTCCATTCAGAGTTGCACCAGTCGTTGATGTATTCGTTGCCGCACCCGTAGCAACCGTAGGCACGCCTGTGACGACAATTCCAGCGCTGTCATAGGTGTTCAGTGCCGTGCGCGTGACGCGGTAAAAGCGCTTCGTGTTCGTGTTTGCCGCACTTGTTTCGGTGTAGGATGTCTCAATTGCGTTCACCGCCGCAGTCTGTGTAGTCGAGAGGGTGGTCCATGCACCGGTCAGGTCGCTGTTCGCTTCTACCTTGTAGGTGCCGCCCTCCAGGCTGCTCCAAGTAAAAGTCACAGTTCCGCTGTTTGTGTCCACGCTGCACGATCTGCCGGTTTCTGTGATATTTGGCCCGCCGCTGAAATATGTCGTAATGCTTTCGGTGATACTCGTCACCGCGCCACCGCTAGGATTGCCATAATACTGACGACCCGTCGTGTAGGGATACGCGGGAGTGCCATCCAAATTGATCGTCGTGAAATAGGCCCACGTGCCGTCTGGAAATTCCGGCGTAACACAAAAGCGCACATTCTGCTCATTAAGATCAAAGTCCCGCACTGTTGCTCCGGTTGTCTGCGTCTGTCCCAGATCTCCGCGGTAATCAAAATCCTCGATGTAGTGGCCGAGCAAATAGGTCGCGTTCACTGCCGGGCCATATTGGTTTGCCGACAGTGTCGCGCGCCCCTGAATGCGCTGCGCCCACAGCGGCAGCACCTGCCGGACGGTAATGTTAGTCGAACCGTTTGTGCCATTACGTAGCGTGAAACCTGAAATCATACGACGCACACCACTGGCCGCATTTGTCGGATCTGAATAACCATAGGGGCCGTAAACAGGGAGACCGTCCGCAGCCCATGCAAGAATGGGCGAGTGATTCAGCACCGCCGTCACGCTCTCGGTATAGCGGTTCGCATTTGGAATGTAATCCACATGATCCCCAAGTTGGTAGCGCAGTCCGATGGGCTGGGCGTGGTAGTGATAGACATTGCCCGCCTGATGCGCGAGTGCCGGATCGAAGGTCACGCCCTCATTGTGATAACCGTCGCGGTTCCAAATACCGTCGCCTGTGATGCCATTCGTTGGCTGGGCATCGGTAGCATTCGAATTCGAATACGAAAAAGCATCGCGCATATCGAACATTGCCACCCCATTGACCATACGACCTGTTGCGCCAAGGCCAGTTCCAGTTTTAGTTTCGGGAATAGCGGGTGTCCGCGGAATGCGATAGATGGTGGCAGTGTTCGACGGGAAGTTTGGAAAATTGGTGGTCTTCGCCGCATCCAAATACCAAGGCCCCATGATGTGACTCGCGAGCCCGGAGGTGCGGATGTAAATCCAGTCCGTTGAATACGCGACTTCACTCACGGTCGCATACGCAGGATTCGACTGCGTGCCCAAGCCGCGACTCCATGTCGTCACAGTTGTCCCCGCCGTTTCATTCGCGGTGCTTTGGTAGATGCGCGCATATTTTCCCGAGTGCGCGGTGAACCACGATGTAAGCTGTGGATCGGCTTTTGCCACAGCGAGTCCTATGAAAAGTGAGAGCGAGAAATGTATGAGGAGCTTCATGGCAAGATATGGACGCAAGGTTCTGAATTCCGGGAACACTATCTCCTCAAAGTTAAGAGTTGTTTGGGAAAAAGACGTTTATTGTAAAGGGATAGTAAAAAAACGCTGGGATATAAAACGGCATCGCCTACTGACACGAATCAGTCAATAAAGTGCGTATTTTTGCGGCTGCCTGCTTAATCTTCTCGGCTATCAACTTTTAAAGCAATCGCAGCTTAAATTGGGAAATGTTATGATTGACTTCAAGCATATGCTGATATGCTGGCGGGGTGAAAGTGGCCATGCACATTGTCCATGCGCGCCGAGCCAAGCTTGCTGCTTTGCTCGAACAGCACCGTTTTCTACCGGTGAAGGAGCTGTGTAAGCAATTGGGAATTTCTGAGGCTACGGCTCGTCGTGATCTGGCCGCACTGGTGGAGGAGAAAAAGATCACTCGAACCTTCGGTGGAGCTCTGAAGGAATTTAATGACCGTTTCCCGTCATTTAGAGAGCGGCAAAGTCAATTTTCCAGAGGCAAGGCGCGTATAGCGCAGACCGCACTTTCGCTGATTGAACAAGGGAAGACCTATTTTTTTGACTCCGGCACTACCATTCACTCCATCGCCAAAGCTTTTTGCGAAGCGCCGGTGACTCCGGTGAAAATAGTAACCTCCAATCTTCCCGTCGGCGAAATGCTTGCGGCACTTCCCGGCGTCGAGGTTTTCTTGCTTGCTGGCCAGCTCTTGCATTTACAGTCCACTCTCCTAGGTCAGACTGCACTGCGTAGCCTTGAATTTTGGCATTTCGATAGAGCATTTCTTTCCGCTGAAGCCATGTCCACTTCCGGGATTTGGAATTCGCAGCTTGCTATCGTCGAACAGCAAAAAGTCGTGCTGCGGCGAAGCTCGCGCCATGTTTTCTGTCTGGATGGGTCCAAGCTGGAGCGACAGGCACCTCATTTTTTGATTGGCTGGGATGAGGTTGAAGCTCTGATCACCGATTTGCCTCTCAAAAAGCTGGTCGCCGCGGGAATCCCTCTTGATCCGAGTCGCTATCTCGATTTGGCCGATCCGTCTGAGGAACGACCAGCCGAATCATCCAGCCAAAGCGACGAAATGCCCGTCCATATTTTATAGACCGATGACTTCAATCAATGCGGCGTGCCTATGGAATCCGCGCCGACGCTATACGATTGAAGTCGTTCATATAATCATTACCAAATCAGATTACCAGCCTCCACGCTGTTTGTAATTTCATTGAAAGCATCGGCCTGTTTCGATCTTTTTTACACGGGAAATGTTTATGGCTTTGTGCGGAACGCTCTACTTGTCTTGGTCAATAAGCATAGCAGTTTGGTGATCGATTCCTAGTTACTTGAAAATACTTATTGACGTGCCGCTGCGGAGTTATATGACTACATTCAATCATATCGCCTTTCTCCGAAAACATGAGCGCTACCATCACTCCCAATCGTTCTACCGTCGAAGCGCTCGTCCGCTCGGCGCTGCTACGGCAGATTGGGGGAAGCGCTACCACGGTGGCAGCGCCGAATTTGCTCGTGAACAGTTCAGCCCGGCACATGCACATCTCGCCGGAGAATCTCGAAGTCCTTTTCGGTAAAGGGGCAAAGCTCACTGTTCACAAAATGCTTTATCAGGAAGGCCAGTTCGCTTCCGAGCAGACTGTCACTCTCATTGGCCCGCGTCGTCGTGTTATTCCCAGTCTGCGCATCCTCGGGCCTTGCAGGAATCTCACCCAAATCGAACTCGCGCTCACTGACGCTGTGCAACTCGGAATGGATATCCCCGTGCGCATGTCGGGCGACATCAAGGGCACTCCCGGAGGCTACGTGATGGGACCGAAAGGAATGCTCGAAATGAAAGACGGGATCATCCGCGCAGCGCGGCACGTCCACATGTCTCCCTCGGATGCAAAATTCTACAACGTGAAGCACCTCGACCGCATCACGCTGAAAGTCACCTCGAAAGACTGCAATACCCGCTTCGATGACCTGATTGTCCGTGTGGACCCGAGCTTCAAACTCGAAGTCCACATGGACACCGACGAAGCCAATGCGTGCGATCTCGAGCGCGCCACTAAAGTCGAACTCTTCAAATCTTAACTCCAAAACAAACAAACAAACACATGAGCGAAGCAATCGGACTAATCGAAACTCGCGGCTACGTGGGCCTGGTGGAAGCCAGTGACTCCATGGTCAAGGCCGCGAACGTCACCCTCGTCAAATCCATCCCGATCGGCGGGGCCTTGATCACCACCATCGTCAAAGGCGATGTCGGCAGCGTCAAAGCCGCAGTCGAAGCCGGGAAGGAAGCGGCAAAACGCGTCGGCAATCTCGTCGCGTCCCACGTCATCGCCCGGCCTACGCCGGAGCTGTTGAAATTCTTCACCTCTTAACATCGAAAGGACATAACATCATGGCTGGACAAGCAATAGGAATGATCGAAACCAAAGGTCTCGTCGCACAGTTCGAAGCAACTGACGCAATGACGAAGGCCGCAAACGTAGAACTCATCGGCTGGGAAAAAGTCGGCTCGGGCTTCGTCACCGTCTTCGTGCGGGGCGATGTCGCTGCGGTGAAAGCCGCTGTCGAAGCTGGCGCAACAGCCGCCACTACGGTCGGCGAAGTCGTCGCCGTTCACGTCATCCCACGCCCGCACGACGACCTGCACGGTCTCGGCAAATTCCTCGGCGGTAAACCTGCCGCGAAGTAGCCCGCGCGCTTTCCTCGCGCCAATACCATGACCGCCAACAAAATCCTCGTGGCAAACATCGGGAGCACCTCGTTCAAGTTCCGCTTGATCGAGATGCCCACCGAGCGCGTGCTTGCGAAGGGTGGCGTCGAGCGGATTGGCAGCGCGGAATCGCAGTGGAAGTCGCAAATCGGCAACGAACCGGAGCAAAAAGGCACAGCAAACCTGCCCGAACACGGAGCAGCGATTGCGCTTGTGGAAAAACAACTCGGCGGCTTCGGCGGTCTCGCAGCAGTCGGCTTCAAGCCGGTAATGGCGCGCGGCATTTCGGGCACGCAGGTGCTCGACGAGCCCGTGCTGCGGGCGATGGAGGAAATCAACACCCTCCTCCCCGCTCACAATCCGCCTTACGTCGCCGCCGTCCGAAGCTTCCACAAGTCGCATCCGCAATTGCCGTGCATCGGCACGTTTGAAACTGCGTTTTACGACGACGTGCCGGTGGAAAATGTGCGCTACCCGGTGCCGCGCGAATGGGAGACGAAATACGGAATCCGCCGCTTCGGCTTCCACGGCGCGAGCCACCGTTTCGTCTCACAACGCTGCGCCGAACTGCGCGGCACGGACAAACTGCGCATCATCTCCTGCCACCTCGGCGGCAGCAGTTCCATCGCCGCCGTTCGCAACGGCAGGGCAGTAAATTCGAGCTGGGGCATGACACCACAGAGCGGCCTGCCTCAAAACAATCGCGTGGGTGATTTCGATGTTTTCGCACTCATCTACCTCGCCCGCGATCTCGGCCTCGGCATTGATGCCGTCGAAAAAGCGCTCACCTCGCAGTCCGGCCTCAAAGGAATGTCCGGCCTCGCCACGGGCGACATCCGCGATCTTTGGGAGGCAGCGGAAAAAGGAAACGCCGATGCGAAAATCGCGCTGGATGTTTTCGTCGCCGCGATTCGGAAATACATCGGCCAGTTCCTCGTCGAACTCAACGGAGCCGACGTCCTCATTTTCACCGCAGGCATCGGCGAGAACGACTGGGAAGTGCGCGAGAAGGTGTGCGCAAACCTCGACTTCGCCGGCCTTGAACTGGATCTCGAACTGAACCGTAAAACGCGCTCCAGCGAGACCATCATCTCCACGCCGCGCTCGAAAATCGAAGTGCGCGTCATCCCCACGAACGAAGAAATCATCATCGCCCGCAATGCGTGGGCAAAACTTTCGTCACTCAACTAAGAACCAAACAAAACATATGTCACAACAAGCAATTGGAATGATCGAAACCCGCGGCCTCGTCGCACTCGTCGAAGCGACGGACGCGATGCTCAAATCCGCCAACGTAGAACTCGTCGGCCCCATCACACAGGTCGGCAACGCCATGGTGACCGTCTGCGTCACCGGCGACGTCGCCGCCGTCAAGGCCGCCACCGAAGCCGGTCGCACTGCAGCGCAGTCGCTTGGCGAAATCGTCAGCGTCAGCGTCATCGCACGCCCGCACAGCGACCTCGGCGCAGTGCTTCCGAAATCGAAGTAAGCGTCACGCTTTCACACCATGATCCTTGCCCGCGTAGAAGGCAGCGTCGTCGCGACGAAAAAAAACACGAAGATGACGGGGAATAAATTTCTCCTCGTCCGTCCGCTCGTGATTGATTCGCCGACGGCCAAAGAATGGAAGCCCGGCCAGACGACACTCGTCGCCGTGGACAGCCTCGGCGCGGGCGAAGGTGAAATCGTTCTCGTCGTTCAGGGCAGCTCCGCGCGCCTCGCCGCTGACGACAAGGATTCGCCCGTGGATGCCGTCGTGATCGGCATCGTGGACACGGTCGATCTTGCGAAAAACATCCTCTACAAAGCGCACTAAGAATCCCGCTAAATGGCTACAATTGACGAAACATTGGTAACAAAAGTCGTGAGCGAAGTGCTCGCCCGTCTGCGCACACAGACCAAGGCCCCAAGCCCTGCACAGAGCAGCTTCGGTGTTTACGAAAAAATGGAGGATGCCTGCGAGGCCGCGCATCGTTCGTTTGAAAAACTCCGCGACCTTGGCGTCTCGGCGCGTCGCAAGGCGATCAATGTCATCCGTAAGATGGTCGTCGCGAAAGCGAAGGAGTGGGGCGAGATTGAGTTTGCCGAAACAAAAATCGGCCGCCTCGACCACAAGATCGAAAAGCTCAAGATTTGCGGCGACCTCGTCCCCGGCGTCGAATTCCTCGAACGCATGGCTTTCAGCGGCGACTTCGGTCTGACCGTCATTGATTTTGCACCGTGGGGAGTCATCGGCGCGGTGACGCCCTCGACGCACAGCGTTCCCACACTCACCGGCAACGCGATCAACATGATCGCTTCCGGCAATGCCGTTGTCTACAACACACACCCGGCCGCATGTCAGGTGGCCGCGCTCGCAGTGCGTGCATACAACGAGGCAATTTTTCAGGAAATCGGAATCAGCGACCTGCTCACCACCGTGGTGAAGCCTACGCTCGATACCTTCGACGTGATGTGCAAGCACCCGAAAGTGCGTCTGCTCTGCGTCACCGGCGGCCCGGCAGTCGTCGCCGCAGCGATGAAAACCGGCAAGCGCGCCGTGTGCGCAGGCCCCGGTAATCCGCCCGTGGTCGTGGACGAAACCGCCGACCTCGACGTCGCGGCAAAGTCCATCATCCAAGGCGCGAGCTACGACAACAACCTGCTCTGCATCGGCGAAAAGGAAGTGTTCGTCGTCGAATCCGTCGCCGACAAACTCATCGCGGCGCTCAAACGCGCCGGAGCCGTGCAACTCGACGCCAAGCAAATCGAGGCGCTCGCTGAGAAGGCATTCGTTTTCCCGCAGGGAAAAGGCGCAGGCTGCCCGCATCCCGTCGTCAACCGCGACCTCGTGGGCCGCGACGCCGCAGTGCTCGCGAAAGCCATCGGACTCAGCGTTCCGGCGAACACACAGCTTTTGTTCGGCGAGACGAAAGCGGATCACATCTTCGTGGACGAAGAGCAGATGATGCCGTTCATTCCCGTCGTGCGCGTGCCCAATGTGGACGCGGCAATTGATGAGGCGATCAAAGCCGAGCACGGCTACAAACACACCGCGATCATGCATTCGCAAAACATCCGCAACCTCACCAAAATGGCGCAGGTCGTGGACACCACGCTCTTCATCAAGAACGGCCCGTGCATGACCGGCCTCGGCCTCGGCGGCGAAGGATTCCTCAGCTTCTCGGTCGCGACGCCGACCGGCGAAGGCGTCACCACGCCGATGACATTCACCCGTTCACGCCGCTGCGTGATGGTCGAAAACCTCAACCTTTTCTAAATGCGCCTCGCCACGATCAAAGGACACGTCACTTCGACGATGAAGCACAAAAGCCTCGAAGGCTGGCGGCTCCTCATCGCGATGCCTGACAGTCCCGATCTGGCGCCTCAAATCGTGCTCGACGCGCTCGGCGCAGGCATCGGGCAGAAGGTGTTGATTTCGAGCGACGGCAGCGAAGCGCGCAAAATCGTCGGCGACGAGCGCAGCCCGGCGCGCTGGACAGTGCTCGGCATCATAGACCCGGAAAGGAGCCTTGCGATATGAGAATGGGCACCGTTGTTGGTCGCGTCACACTTTCCGTGCGCTCCAAGAGATACATCGGCGAGCGCCTGCTGCTCACTTTGCCGTGGAAAACGGACACGTTTTCCGGCGTGGAAAAATACGACCCTGCTATCGTCGTCTATGACCAACTCGGCGCAGGAGTCGGCCAGAACATCGCCATCAGCGAAGGCCGCGAAGCCGCCTGCCCATTTCCGAAGCCAACACCCGTGGACGCCTACTGCGCCGCGCTCGTAGATGAAATTTTTTACAAGGAATAAACTATGCAACTGATCGCACAAAAAGAAGCCGCCGAATTCGTCAAAACAGGCGCAAAGGAGTTTCGACAAAACAGCGAAATCCGGATCACACCCGGCGCGAAAGACATCCTCACCGAAGCCGGAGTCAAAATCGTCTTCGACAACAAAGCACCATCTGACAGCGAAGGCGCTGCAAGCTCGAAAGGCTATGCACCCGTCGCGTCGCCGGGCGCATACAAACCGGATGACGTGCGTCTTTTCGCCTCGAAGGAAGCCAACGAAATCAAAGAGCAAATTTGCGACATCGGTCGCCGCATCTGGGCTCGTGAATACTGCGACGGCAACGGAGGCAACATCTCCGCACGCCTCGGGCCGGATCGTTTCATCTGCACTCCGACCGGCGTGAGCAAAGGCTTCATGAAACCCGACATGATGTGCATGGTGGACGGCAAGGGCACGCAGCTCGGCGGCACGTGGAAACGCTCCAGCGAAATCACCACTCACATGGCCATCTTCCACTCCACGCCCGAAGCTGTGAGCGTCTGCCACGCGCATCCGTGCCACGCGGGCGCGTTTGCAATCAAAGGAATGCAGCCACCACCACGGCTCATCCCCGAGTTGGAAGTCTTCGTCGGCACCGTCGCCTACACGCCTTACAAAACACCCGGCAGCGCGGAGATCGCTGCGGAAATTTTCCCGCTCGCGCCAAAACACCAGTCCATCCTCATGGGCAACCACGGCGTCATCTGCTGGGGCAAATCGGTCGAGGATGCGTATTTCAAAATGGAAATCACCGACGCGTATTGCCGCACCGTGATTCTGGCGCAGTCGATCCCCGGCGGCGCGTCCATTCCCTGCGACAAGCTTCCCGAACTGCTCAACATCAAGAAGAGCCTCGGCCTCCCCGACGACCGCTACGACCTCAAGCCAGCCGGACTTTGCGAAGTGGATCCCTGGCAGCAGATGTGCGGCTCGCACGGCTGCTCGTCGCCGGTCACGCCGTGGAATCCTGTCACGCAGGACAACACCGCGAGCGACGCCGAAATCGAGGCGCTCGTGCAAAAGCTCACTAACGAAATCGTCGCGAATCTTCAAAAGTAATCGCATCCCATGTCGCTCATTGATCAGGTCAGGCTCGCAGGGGTCGTCGGCGCAGGCGGCGGCGGCTTTCCCGCGCACGTGAAGCTCGGCTCGAAAGCCGACATCATCATCGCCAATGGCGCTGAGTGTGAGCCTCTGCTGCACAAGGATGCGGCGGTGATGGAGCACTATGCGGCGAATGTCGTGCGCGGCGTCGAACTCAGCATGGTCGCAACCGGCGCAAAGGAAGGCGTCATCGGCATTAAGGCGAAGAAAAAAGGCGCAGTCGAAGCCATCGAGGCTGCGTGCAAAGGAACCAATGTGCGGGTTCAGTTGCTGGGCGACTTTTATCCTGCGGGCGACGAATACGATCTCGTCTATACCGTCACCGGAAAACTCATCCCGCCCGGCGGCCTTCCGATTCACGTCGGCGCAATCGTCAACAACGTCGAGACACTCGTGAACATCGCGCAGTCCGTGAGCGGAAAGCCGGTCACACACAAAACAATCACCATCGCAGGCGCGGTCGCCGAACCCGTTTCGCTCACTGTTCCGATTGGCATCAGCTACCGCGAGTGCATCGCCGCAGCGGGTGGCGCGACGTGCGATGATCCCGTTCTCGCCATCGGCGGACTCATGATGGGCGAAACGACCGACGACCTCGACCGCACGGTCGTGAAAACCAGCACCGGCGCGATCATTCTCTCGCGTGATCACCACGTCATGCAGAAGAAATTCAAACCTGCGAAGTTGCAGGCCTCCATCGGCAAATCCGCGTGCGACCAATGCCGCTATTGCACCGAATTTTGCCCGCGCTTTTTGCTCGGCTACCAAGTCGAGCCGCACCAAGTCATGCGCACACTCGCCTTCACCGGCACCGGCGCCGAGCGCTTCAACGAATGGGCCGCGCTCTGCTGCTCGTGCGGACTTTGCACCCTCTACGCATGCCCCGAGGAACTCTATCCGAAGGAAGCCTGCGACGACTCCAAGGCCGTGCTGCGGAAGCAAAATTTCAAGTGGACCGGAAAGACCGACATCAAAGTCCACCCCATGCGCGATGGCCGCCACGTGCCGATCAAGTCGCTCATGAAAAAAATGCACGTCGAGCAATACGACAGCCCCGCGCCTCTGCGCCCCGGCATCGTCGAGACCAACCTGCTCGTCCTTCCGCTGAAACAAAGCGCCGGAGCACCGACCATCCCCCTCGTAAAAGTCGGCGACAGCGTGAAAGCAGGCCAGCCCATTTCCGAACCCGCACCGAACGCCCTTGGCGCAATAATCCACGCACCATTCGCCGCGAAAGTCACCGCCATCGCGAACGACCGCATCACCTTGACCAAGTAAATGAACGAAAAATCCGTAGGCCTCATCGAACTCTCCAGCATCGCCGCTGGATTCTCAGTCGCCGACTCCGCACTCAAGGCAGGCAACGTGAAGCTCATGCTCTCACGCTCCATTTGCTCCGGAAAATACATGATCCTACTCGCAGGCGACACCGCGAGCGTCGAAGCAGCCATCACAACCGGCACCGAGACCGCCGGCGGTTGCCTGATTGATAACATCGTCATCTCAAATCTGCACCCCGACGTGCTCACAGCGATTGGCCGCACAAGTCCCGTCGAACCGAAAGGCGCGCTCGGAATCTTCGAGTCCTTCAACGTCGCTACGCTGATCAAAGCCGCCGACGCCGCAGCCAAAGCCGCCGATGTCCAGCTCCTCGAAGTCCGTCTCGCAATGGCCCTCGGTGGAAAAGCATTCTGCACCCTCACCGGCGACGTCTCATCCGTCCAAGCCGCAGTCGCCGCAGGCCGCGCCGTCATCGCCGAAGCCGGCGTGCTCGTAAACGCCGTAGTCATCTCCCGCCCCCCCCCCCCCCGCGATAGCGAGGTGCTGTCGCCTTCCTGCGCGCATCAAGACTGCCCCACCAAGGGCAAAAAAAAGCGGGTCTCGGAC
>JBEIQV010000281.1:0-4294 GCA_040376335.1 Verrucomicrobiia bacterium
ACGAGGAAGTGCCGGTCGGCGCGGTCGTCGTGCGCGAGGTTGCAGGACATTTTTCGCTTTACGGATTAAGCAGCCGACTTGGCTGCTTGCTTTCGCTCCTTCACCGTCATCGCGGCTTTGCCGGTGCGGTTGCGGAGGTAGTTGAGTGCGGCGCGGCGGACGCTGCCATGGGTCTCGACTTCGATTTTGGAAATACGTGGTGAGTGCAGCGGGAAAACGCGCTCGACGCCCTCGCCGTAGCTGATGCGGCGGACGGTGAACGAGGAGTTGATCGCGGTGCCTTTGCGGCCAATCACGATGCCGGTGAATTTCTGAACGCGCTCCTTGTCGCCTTCCTTGACGATGGTGTGGACGCAGACGGTGTCGCCGACGGTGAATACGTTGCGGTCGGTCTTGAGTTGTTCGTTGTTAATCTTCGAGATGATATTGGACATAAAGCGCGGAAAGGTTGGAAAGGGGCGGGGTATGTAGCGTATTGGCCAATACACGCAACCGAAATCTCTGCCTGATATGCAAGACATCATAGACCTACATAGCGACCACTATTTTATGGGCGAAGCCCTGCGGCAGGCGCACCGGGCCTGGGAACACGAGGAAGTGCCGGTCGGCGCGGTCGTCGTGCGCGAGGGGCGCATCATCGCGCGGGCGCACAATCAGGTCGAGGCGCTGAAGGACGCCACCGCTCATGCCGAGATGCTGGCCATCACGCAGGCCGAGAGCGTGGTGGAAAGCTGGCACCTCAATGAGTGCGACCTTTATGTGACCAAGGAACCCTGCCCGATGTGCGCGGGCGCGCTCGTCCACGTGCGGATGCGCCGGGTGATTTTCGGCTGCGCTTCGCCAAAGGACGGCGCAGCGGGCGGCGTGGTGGATTTGCTGCGGCACCCGAAACTGAACCACCGATGCGAAGTGCTCAGCGGTGTGCGCGATCAAGAATGCGCGGAGTTGTTAAAAGCGTTCTTCCGCGAGCGGCGAGGGGACTAGGCGGCTGAAGTGATATGATTCTAGTATCTTTCGACTCTAAGGCGGATGAAGCGTTGCGTAGCTGTGGAGTTTGTTTCGGTGTCGGTGGCTTTGAGTGTTTCAGTGCCGTTGTTGTTGTTGAGAGGGTAGCCATTTTCCAGCGTGAGCGGAATCCATGGGCCGGTGATGACGTTATTTGTGGATTCAATGAAATAGTTTAGATCCGTTGGTGAGGGGGCGGGGCGGGTGTAGGTGAGGGTGAGCCGACTGCCGAGGGTTTCATCAAGTGTGACTACGGGGATGCCTAGTGTATTGGGCTGGTAGTTAGTGAGGGGGTGGAGACCGAGTGCGTATTTGAGGAGGTTGGGAATGTTGTCTGCGGCGGGTGTGGCGGAATCTGCAGAAGCGGGGGATTGCGCAGCAGCGAGGCTACCGAATCCTGCGATCTTCCAGACGTTGAAAGGGGAGTCGAGGAGTTGGACGGTTGCGGAGTCGGGTGTGCCGAGGTTGTAGTTGTTGCCGGCGCTGAGGCTGAGGGTGATGTTTTGTGTGCCGAGCACGGCCGTGTTGTTCAGGGGAGTGACGTTGATGTTGGTGGAAATCGCGCCGACGGGGATGGTGATGGTGCCACCCGTGGCCGAGAGGGTGTAGCGGGTGCCCGGCGCAGCCTGCCCCGCTCCTGTGGCGGTTTGAAAGGAGATGCTGGTTGCGAAGTCGGTATTGCCTGTGCGTGCGATGGTGAAGGTGCCGGTGTTGGAGGTGGATTCCTGTGCGATGGGGTCGGTCGCGGAGATGGAGATTTGCGGGACGGGGAGCACGGAGAGTTCGAGAGCGAGGCCTAGATCGGGGCTGGTCGTGCTTTTTTGGTGGACGGAAACTGCGATGGTGTGGGGTCCCTCGGTGAGACTGGCCTGGGACAGCCAGATGCGGGCGTTGGTGCCCGAAACACTGCCGACTGGCTGGCTCAGGTCGATGGTTTGGAGTGTGGCTTCGTTATCTGCGTTGGCGGAGGTGGTATAGTTGAAGGTGTCGGCGACGGGTTTGGTGGGGTCGGTGGGACTGGTCGGAATGTTGACGGTCGCGACCAGAACGCCGTCTAGGTAGATGTAGCCGCTGTCGTCCATGAGGTAGCGGATGGTTGGTTTGAGTTTACCGCCAGCGGGAACGGTGAAGTTCTTGCGGAAATAAGCAGTGTAACGCTGACCGCTCGTGGGCGTGGTGATCGTGGTGCCGAGTGTTTTAAATTCCGAGTTCGACGAGTTCAGGTAGTCAATCGCCCCAAAACCAAACGGCGCAGTGCCAGTGCCGGAATCAAAGGTGTTGGAGTTTCCGGGAGTGCCGGTCTGTTTTGGCGTAGCACCAAAAATCGGCCCGTCATATTGCGTGGCAAAGGTGACATCGGGGAGATGCCATGTCGTATTAAAATTTGGGTCTTGGGTGCCGTTCGTGCGATTTGGGAGAACGCCAGTTGACCCGCCCATCGGGCACATATACGCCCAACCCGTGGCGTTCCAAGGGATCAGAATTTCCGAGAGCTGCGCAGCGGTGATGTTGGAATATCCCGAGTGGCTGAGGGTATTGAAGGTATTGAAACTGCGGACGCGAAAGTAATAGACATTTGCGGGCGAGACTGTGCCTGTGGTGTAGGTGCGCACGTTGGTGGACACCGAGGCTATCTGGGTAAAGTTTAAACCATCTGTGGACTGTTCGATTTTGAAGCCGTCTTCGTTGTTCGAATTGTCCGCCCACGTAAGCAGGATGGTGGCTGCTTTCGGCGAAGCCGTGAGCAGACTTGGCGCTGCTGGCGGACCCGGCACACCCACGAGGGCCTCAATCAATGCAGTGCCGCGTGGCGAGCCCCATCCGGTGCAAAGATCGTAGCCAGCGACGGCATCATATTTGGTCGGACTTCTTGTGCTTTTATTGTTGCCCGTGGTGGTGTCATAAAAACAGGCGCTGTAGTTCGAGCCAGAGCCTATCGAGTAGATTGTGGGATTGATAAAGCCTACCGGGGGGCGGCCACTGGTTGCGGCGTGTTGATTGACCAAAGCGGTGAACGCCGCCCACAACGGTGCCGCGCAACTGGTGCCGGTAACGGTTGCCGAGCCACCGTTGTTGTCCCTGATGTAAACATTGCTAGCTGTCATCGCGACATCGGGAATGTTGCGCTTCGTGGTAGAGCCTTGGTTGTTGGTCATGTTGATGCCCGTCTGCCAGCTAGGAATATTCACCGTGGTGCTGACGCCGCCACTGCTGCCTATACCGCCGCCTGAGTTCCAGACAGTCTCCGAAACGTAGCTGCCCCCAGCCCCGCTGGTAGTCAGGGTCGTGCCGCCGACGAGCGTGATATTCGGGCTTTCGTCCGGGAATGGAATACTTCCAGTGAAAGCATCGGAGTCACCCGATGCTGCGAAGAACGACTGCCCCTGTGCGGCCATCTGCAGAAATATCGCTTCTGCGGCTGGATCACTAGTCCCGCCGCCCCACGAGCAACTGATCTGCCTGGAGAGATTGTCGTTCGCGATTTTGCTAAGCATCGTCACCCACGGGCTCGGGTTCGGTGCGATATACACGTAGATATTCTCCAGACCTGGCGCCATGGCCATGGCGACTTCGATATCTAGGCAGACCTCGACATTGTTGCCACCGGGAGTGCTCACCCCTCCGTTGACCGGAACATTGACCAGCGGAATGTTCGGTATCCCAAACTGATTGCGGTAAGCTGTGATGTCGCTTGGGTAGTAGCTGTCGAATTGGACCAAGGCGACGCTCTGCCCGGTGCCAGTCAATGTAACATCCGGAATGTAGGCCGCGCGGAAATCATTCCCTGCATAGCCTCCGCCTGGCGCTGTGCCTGCAAAAGGCACAAGGCTCCCGCTTTTAGCCGCAGGCTGTCGTTTAAGATTAGGGCGGGGGATTGAGTAGTCATCCAGACCGCTCACGTTTGAAATGGCAACCGCAAGATCGATGGAGGGCTCGGTATCCGGTGCAAAAAACTGTCTGTCCTCGTTCGGGTGCTTGTAGGTTTTCAGCGTCACGCCAAAAGCCTTCTCCACATCCGCGATCTTGCCTTTGACATCCAGAACCACGCGATTGGGATGTGTCCCAGTGATGTTGAATCCCTTCGCTTTCGCATAATCTATAACGGCTTGATAGTCCTGTTCGGTGGGGCCAAATCTTTCTGTGAACTGTGCCGGAGTGATGAAGCGCCTGAAATTTGGGCTGGCGGAATTATAAATTTCCGCGAGGAGGTTGTTGAGTTCGGCTTGGTTGCGAAGAGGTAATCCAATTGCAAGCGTCAGATTTTTAGCTCCATCGGGACGGCCGTTCT
>JBEIQV010000248.1:0-4970 GCA_040376335.1 Verrucomicrobiia bacterium
GGAGTCCGCCTCAGTCAATGGCTGAAACGCCCGAATAATCACCCTGAGCAATTGCCGGATGAATTGCGGAGGCAATTCCTTGATGAAAACTGGGAGGCGATTGATATTGAATCGAAATATGCCGGCTACATCCAGCGTCAGGAATCAAGTGTCGCCAAAATCAAGGAAGATGACACGCAGATTCCTAATGACATTGATTATTCTAAAATCCACAGCTTGAGCAATGAAGCGCGCCAAAAGCTGAACACGCGGAGGCCGAAAACTACGGTTGAGGCGTCACAAATCACCGGTGTGGGGCCCACAGACATCGCATTAATCCGCATCTTCTTGAGGCGCAAGTAAATATAATTTCATTTCCTACAATCAGCTTGCTTGAAATGATTGGCACATAGAGTCAGGTGCTATGCGACTCGTTTGCAAAGAGCGAAGCGGCGCATAGAACGCTCATAGCAGCCATGCACCGCGCAGGGGGGCGAGACAAACAGACGAGGTTGAAAGTGACCGCGATTATTTTTCGATCTTTGAATTCCGCTGTGCTTCATCTCCGGCATGAAGCTACGGCACTTCAAACCGCATCCAACCGAAGAGCATAAGTGGTGAACGATAGGAGTCATTTTCAGAATCGAAAACAGGTGCAAAAAGCATCCCAAAACTTTTTTCAAAAAAGCCAAAGATTTTTCTTGCAAAAAATACGAACACGTATATTTTCTTCATCGTTCTGGGGGGAACAGCGGCTCTCCGTTAGCCTATCGGCTGCGGGGAGCCGCACTTTTTTTGCCGTGATGCTTTGTCTTCAAACGCCATGATCGGTTTGACGAAAAACATGTGCAACAATTTTGATTTGCCGGTGATTGAGTAGGGAGCATAGTCGCGAGACGCCGTGCCGAGCGTCGGTTTCAATCCCAACATTCCTATGAAAAGACTCATCACGATTCTGAGCACGACTGCATTTGCATTTTCTGCTTCACTTGCAGAAACAACCACGGCCTCTGGCCAGCAGTCAGCCGCGAAGGTGGCTGAGTTTTTTAAGAAGCTGGACACCGACAGCGACGGGGTGCTGAGCGCGGAGGAATTCAAGACCGGCCTTTCTGCGAAGACAAACTCAGCGGCGGTGGAGGAATATTTTAGCAAGCTGGACACGAATGGCGACGGCAATGTCTCGCTGGCGGAATACACTTCGCACCACAAGCAAACGGAGCCTCCCCAGGCGCCGCCATCGTCTGAAATCCCAAAGCCGCCCATTGCCAGCGAGCCGCCTCGAAACAAGGAACTGCCGCGAAACAACGAGCAGGACGAACCGGAACAGCCCGCCAAGCCCCCGGCTAAACCTTCGGCTAAACCTTCGGCTAAACCTTCGGCTGCCACCGAGGCCTATTTCAAACAGATGGATACCAATGATGACGGCGGGATCAGCCTCATCGAATTCAAGGCTAGCCCGGCAGGAAAAAATAATCCGCGGATGGCGGAGGAATACTTCAGGAACATGGACACCAACAGCGACCAGAGGGTCTCGCTAGCGGAATTAGCGTCACACGGCTCGCAGTCCAAAGCGGACCATCAAGCAACCCATCCGCCAAAATCTGGCGCTGCACTTCGCACGCCCCATCTCGATGATCCAGACGCCCTTAGAAGGAAAGAGTGGAAGCGCAAACACCGCAAAGACTAGTCTGCTGCCCGGCAATTTCCGGCGTGGCATGAACAGCCATCTCGACAGCCTTTAATGAATTTCCTCAAACGCTGCTGGCAGAAACGCTGGCTTCGCCGCCTAACATGGACCGTGGTGATTCTCACCGTGCTCATCGCATCGCTGTATGCGTGGGTGAATTGGAGTGGCGCGCGACAATTGCGTAAAGTGGAAGCGATGCTGAAGGCCGAGGGTGAAACGCTCGGCTTCCGCGAGACGATGAACGAGCCGGTTCCCGAGGCGGAAAACTTCTGTGCGATCCCGCTGCTAAAAGACCTCGCGCTCATCGTGGACAATGATGCAAACAAGGGCGGACCGGGAGAAAATCGGAAGCGTTTGGAGGCAATGAGGCTGCCATCCAGCGCTAAGGGCGTTGCGCGGCAGCCGAAATATGCGAATGCGGCGATTGGCAAGCGCACCGACTTCAAGGCTTTTACAGAAATGACGTTGCGTAGTCCGCAATCGTGCAGGAACTCGCTGCCGGGCTGAATCGCTCGAAAACGCAGTGGACACCGGAGTGGAAAACGCGCGAACTATCCGAGCTGCTGGCAGCTATCCAAGTGCCGCACTATTCGAGTGTCACCGGCGTGAATAATTATTTAAGCCTCCGCGTCGCAGTGGCTGCACATGCAGGTGAAGTTGCAAAAGCGCACGAAGCCGCACAACTCATCGCACGCTTCAGTCAGGCGAGTATGAACGATCCTATGCTCATTGGCCTACTTGTCGGAGCTTCAGGAGCTGAAATACTTCACCATGCGACATGGGAACTCTGCGCCAAAAACGCGGGTAATATGGAAAACTTTACCAAGCTCGAATCCACGATCAGGGCTTTCGATTTTCAGCGCACAGCACTGCGAGCATTTCGTAGTGAGATCGCCGCAAATGTGAGCACGATACAATTCATCAAGCGTAAGTCTTCCAACTCGCTGGAGCAATTGATCGCCTTGAATTCTGACGGGAGGAGTAAAGGCCGTGCATTCGAACGTGTCATTAAGTCCGCCATGCTATCGGTCAATATTGATGCAAGTGCCGCGTTGATAGCGGATCGTGGATTCAGGTATCTCATCAAGCCATTGCGGGATCATGGTTTGCAGGCCGCCCGCAAGGCATCGCTGGAATGGGAAAAGGAGTTGGCCGAGATGCATGAACACCGCTGGTCGCACCCTTCCTACATTATCCCTTTACTGTTGGTTCCGGCATACTCGATCTTCATCAACAAATCCATATTCACACAGGCACTGGTCAATCAGTCCATCATCGCCTGCGCGCTGGAGCGCTATCGGATTGAAAAGGGGAGCTATCCCGATTCGCTCGACGCTGTTAGGCTCTCGGACGGCAAGCCGCTCCCGCTCGATCCGATCCACGAAAAGCCAATGGGCTATCGCAATACCGCCGATGGCAAATACGCACTGTGGAGCGTCGGTTTCGATGGCAAGGACGATGGCGGAAAGCGGACGCTCAATGAAAAGAAGCCCGAGAATACGCAGTTCCATAAAACCGATTACGTCGGCGATTGGGTGTGGGACTTCCCGGCGGAGTAACGCAGCCCTTGTTTATCGTTAATCGCTGAACTTCCCGTGTGCGCGTGCGTGTGAGGGCGAAATTTATGAAATCGGTCTTTCCGCCGCGAAAACATATTTTGCTGTATCGGTGAAACGCTGAAATAAAAACAGAGCTTGCTCCTTAGAATGTGCTGCGGCCCACTGGTTTCATGCCCGACTGGAGCTACCGCACTATTATTCGTCCTGTGCTTCTGGGGATTCATCCTGAGCGTGCGCGGCGGATCGCGGTCGGTGCATTATCGCGGTTTGGAAATAATCGGATCGGGCGAGTGTTGATTGATTTTCTCGGACACATGCGTGCTGACGGGCGTCTTGCGAGACAGTTTGCGGGTTGTTCGTTTCCGGGACCTGTGGGGATTGGCAGTGTGCTCGACCCGGAAGGGCGTGCGCTCAATACTTTTGGAAGTTTTGGATGCGGGTTTCTCGTCATCGGACCGATTGCAGAGAAGACCTGTCGCCCTGTGGATTGGGAAGTTGACGTGTCCGCATCGCGGATAATGCATCGAGGCGCGGAGCCCACAGTCTCGGTCGAAGAAGCAGCGACAGCATTGTCCAAACGTGTCCAGTTGGCGGTGCCGGTTTTTGCCCGAATGGAGAACGCGAATATAGAGATGATCCGGCGTATTGCGCCGTATGTTGTCGGACTGATTATTCCGCACTCAGACATTTCTTGTCTGGAGGAAATACGGACAATTTTTCGCGGCATGATTTTGGTCGCACCTCCGAAGACAAAGGAAGAATACGCCGATTGCGCTGACGCCGACGGTGTATGGATGGATCACTGTGGAGAAATATCCACTGGCAAGGTGCAGAAAATCCGCAGTGCACTTGGCGACAAAATCATCGTTTGCAGCGGAATCACATCGCCTGCTCAGGCGCGCGAAATTCTCGAAAGTGGAGCGTCACTTGTTTGCGTCGAGGCCGGGCTCGCACTTTCCGGCCCCGGACTCGTCAAGCGAACCAACGAAGCCCTTCTCTCCCTGCTTCCAGCGCCGACGCCAGAGCCGCTCACACTCGATGCCGCACGTATGTCGTGGTTCTGGAGTTTGATGCTCGGCATCGCGATGCTTGCAGGCGGCATCATCGCCGTCGTGCTTTCGGCTGGCCGCGTCATTCTTCCATACGATGAGGCGTTGTGCGGAATTCCCCGGGGTGCGTTTGAGGCAATCAATCCGCGCCTTCTTCCATTCATGGCCCATGACCGCATGACACTCGCGGGCACCATGCTCAGCATCGGAATCCTCTACACTGCCATTGCATGGTCCGCAGTCCGCAGGGGCCAGCATTGGGCAAAAAATGCGCTCGTGCTTTCATCGGGATCTGGGTTCTTCAGCTTTTTTCTTTTTCTGGGATTCGGATATTTCGATCCCTTTCACGCCTTCATCACAGCAGTGGTCGTCCAGTTTGTGTTCTTTGCGCTCTACGCACCACTTGGTGAATCTCACCCGCCTCGCGTTGCAGACTGGGACGAGACACCTGAATGGCGTCGCGGCCAGTGGGGACAGCTTCTCTTTATTTTGATGGGTGTCGGACTTTGCGGCGCTGGTCTCGTCATTTCATACGTCGGCTGCACGAGTGTTTTTGTGGAAACTGATTTGGAATTTCTGCGCATTGCTGCCGCGAAAGCGCTCGTCGGCACGGACAAGCTAATCCCTCTCATTGTTCACGATCGCGCCAGTCTCGGAGGTATGTTGATTTCCAACGGGATCATCATCTGGCTCGCC
>JBEIQV010000330.1:0-3389 GCA_040376335.1 Verrucomicrobiia bacterium
CGGATCGGCTGCGATATTCGCAATGGCCACCACGTTATCGAAGCTCATCGTGATATCCGCGACGATGATCATCCCCACAGCCGCACGCAGCGTGACGGCCTTCGCAGCTTTCGTTTCGGTGGAGCCGCCCTCTGCGGCTTCGTGCGCCGCTTCTTCCTGCGGTCTGACAAGCTTTGCCGCGATCCACAGCAGCGCCAGTCCACCTGCGAGTTGCAGAAAAGGAACCGCCAGCAGATGGGAAATCAGGATCACAAAAATCACGCGCAGCACCACAGCGCCGCCTGCGCCAAAGATCCGCCCGAAAAACTGCTGCTTCCTTGGCAGGGAACGTGTCGCAAGCGCGATGATTAGCGCATTGTCGCCTGCCAGCAGCAGGTCGGCAAAAATGATTTTTACGAGCTTCGTCAGCGTTTCAGGTTCGAACATATTCGTTGGAGCTAGTTGGCATCCTGTTTGATTTGAAAGCAGCGAACAGGAATCGCTGCCCGGAGAAGACAAGCCTACTCGAAATCGTATATCACCGCGCGGGCGCAGTTCGGTTTAAAGATTTTTTCCACGAATTCGATGTGCAGCGGATGCACCTGATACTCGTCCTGCCCCTGCTTGTTGTCGAAGACGAGATTGAGCGCGACCTGGTAGCTTTGCTCTACGACCGGGCGCGGGCTGGTCACCATCCTGCCTACGTGAAAGAAGCGCACGCCCGGGATGGGGCGCAGGTATTTTTCCACTCCCGCGAGCAGGATGTCGGCGGAGTTTTCGATTTCGGGTTTGGTCCAAAAGATGACGACGTGGCTGAACATAGGGCGCGGTGCTTATGCAACGTGAGCGCTGCGTGCAAGCATCACCGCTTGAGCTTCGCGAGATTCTCGCTCACTTTGGCGGCATCATGAAACGTCTCGCGCACATCGCACTTGCTCTCGCACTCACATTTGGCGTCCACGCCGCCATCCAGCGCGATCCTGCCGACTTGCTGAATGCGAGCCGTGAAGCATTTGAAAGTCGCGACTACGACAAGGCGTCAAAACTCCTCAGCGATGCGATTCAGGGGAACCCGAAGCTCACGCCTGCATACATCCTCCGCGGCCTTGCTTACGCGGCAAAAGATCGCCTCGACGACGCCCTCGCTGATTTCAGCAAGGCCATCTCTCTCACGCCGACGGACGAGCGTCCGTTCATCCTACGCGCCGCAGTTTTCCAGCAAAAGAAGGACTACGACAAAGCCATCGCCGACTACACGCAGGCGCTCAACCGCAAGCCCGACTCCGTCGATCTCATGCTCGATCGCGGCCTCTGCTACGCGTCGAAAGAAGACGACGACAAGGCGCTCGCCGACTTTGATCGCGCCGTCCAGCGCGAGCCGAAAAACACCCGTGCATTGCAATTGCGCGGCAGCGCTTACTCGCAAAAAGGGAGCGGCGAAAAAGCGCTCGCAGATTTCAGCGAAGCAATCTCCATCAACGCCAACGACCCGGTGACCTACCTCTTCCGCTCCCAGCATTATCTCGTGGACAACCAGCCCGAAAAAGGCCTCGCCGATTTGGAGGAAGTCATGCGCCGCGCTCCCAATTACAGTGGCGCCGCCAACGACTACGCGTGGACGCTCGCCACCAATCCCAAGGACTCCATCCGCGACGGACACAAAGCCGTCGAGTATGCAAAGAAAGCCTGCCACGGCACCGACTACAAATACGCGCCATCGCTCGACACGCTCGCTGCCGCCCACGCCGAAGCCGGCGAGTGGGACGACGCCGTGAAGTGGCAAACGGAAGCCGCCACGCTCGCCGAGAAAACTCACCCCGACGACGTGAAAGGCATGAAAGAGCGCCTCGAACTTTACAAAGAAAAGAAAGCCTTCCGCGAAATCCCCAAGCGCGAGAAAAAGGAAAAGAAGTAAAACCGCCGCGAGCACAGCAGGCTGCGATTTTTCCAAAGACAGCCTCCACTCCGCGCTTCACGCACTCCACTCCACACCACTTCACTTTAGAAATGCCACGCGTCTATTTAAAAACCTACGGCTGCCAGATGAATGAGCGCGACACCGAGCAGGTCGCACGCGACCTCACCGCGCGCGGCTACCTCCTCGCCGAGAGCGAGCGCGATGCCGACATCATCCTCATCAACACCTGCTCCGTCCGCGACATGGCCGAGCAAAAAGCCCTCGGCAAAATGGGCATGATGAGCCGCCTCCGCCAAAACAAACCCGAGATGCTCTTCGGCTTCCTCGGCTGCATGGCGCAAAGTCGCGGCGCGGAGCTCGTCCGCGACATGGCCCATGTGGACCTCGTCGTCGGCACACAGAAATTTCACCGCGTCGCCGACCACGTGGACGTCCTTTGGAAAAAGAAACTCCAGCTCCGCGAAAATCTCATGGACGACGCCCGCTTCAGCATCGTGGACGTGGACGAAGAACCCGGCAGCCAGGACACCATCCGCGACCACACCCTCAGCGAGCGGCAAGTCACCGCATTCGTCAGCATCATGCAAGGGTGCGACATGCACTGCACCTTCTGCATCGTCCCCAGCACACGCGGCAGCGAACGCTCCCGCCCCATCGCCAGCATCGTGGACGAAGTCACCAAGCTCACCACACAAGGCGTCCGCGACATCACCCTCCTCGGCCAAATCGTCAACCAATACGGACGCCACGAATTCCCCAAAGTGGACGGCCTTTCCCCCTTCGTGCAACTTCTCCGCGCCCTCCACGAAATCCCCGCCCTCCGCCGCATCCGCTTCACCTCCCCGCACCCCATCGGCTTCCGCGCAGACCTCATCGAATGCTACGCATCACTCCCCAAACTGATGCCCCACGTCCACCTCCCCCTGCAAAGCGGAAGTGATCCCATCCTCCGCGCCATGCACCGCGGCTACACAGCCGAGAAATTCATCCGCCTCACCGAATCCATCCGCGCCGCCCGCCCCGACGTCGCCCTCACCACCGACATCATCTGCGGATTCCCCGGCGAGACCGAAGATGATCACGCCGCCACCCTCGACCTCATCCGCCGCGTCCACTTCGACAACGCCTTCATCTTCAAATACAGCCCCCGCCGCGACACCCCCGCCGCCACCATGACCGCGCAGCTCCCCGACGACGTCAAAGAACAGCGCAACAGCGAAACCCTCGAACTCATCAACACCCAAGCCCGCGAGCGCAGCGAACGCCTCGTCGGCCAGCGCGTCGAAATCCTCTGCGAAGGCCCCAGCAAAACCAACCCCGACCGCCTCATGGGCCGTTCCCCCGGCAACAAAATCGTCCTCATCGAAGGTGACACCCGCCACATCGGCGAAATCTTCGACGTCCAAATCGAACGCAGCACCGGCTTCACCCTCTACGGCACCCCCGCCGTCCTCTAAAACAAACGCCCCTCGCGCAAAGACGCAAGGGCGCA
>JBEIQV010000257.1:0-4784 GCA_040376335.1 Verrucomicrobiia bacterium
ATCGAACCATTCTGTATTGTTTGCGTTAGTGTGGACACTGCTGCTCCAACAGGTGCTCATGCTGGCATCAATTCCATTGGAAACAGGCCAACCCGGGTATTCGGAGGAGGCTTTCGCCGCAATGGAAGGAAAGAGGGTATCCGCATTCGCTGCCACGCTCAAACCTATCACCATACACAAACTCCCCAGTCTTGTTTTCAGCTTGATAATTCTTTTGCGTTTAGTTTGACGGTCTCTGACTGCGCGGTTTGGAATTGGTAGGTTCCCGATCCCGCGCCATAGACGGCGGCATCAGTTGCCAATGACAACCAACTATTTCCCGACTGCATCCAACAAATCGTTTTTTTGGATCGGCGGCCGATTTTCGCATCGCTTTGCACCCAGGCGGAATTCGCCCGCCACACGTCTGTGCTCCCATGTGTTCGATTCCAACGCTTGATTTCGCGATGATTGAACTCGGTTAAGAGCACAGTTCCATCGAGGGCGACCGCAGTGCCAAAGCTATAGTGCGCCTCGGCAATCGGAATGGCATCGCAAGTGTTGACGTCACCAGCCACGGGGGACTTTTCCGGCTCCTGACTTTTGGAAGCAGCAGGAAGCGCATTCAGAGCCGCCAGGAGCAGTGCCGCAACGAGAGTCATGGTGTAGTTCGAGATCAAGGTGGCAGACATTATTACCCCGCACTCAGGCTAGCATGGGCTTCACCACGCTCCCATGCACATCAGTCAGGCGGAAGTAGCGGCCTTGGAATTTGTAGATCAGCTTTTCGTGATCGACGCCGAGCAGGTGGAGCATGGTGGCGTGGAGGTCGTGCACGTGGACGCCGCCCTCGACGATGTTGTAGCCGTAATCATCGGTCGCGCCGACGACGGTGCCGGCTTTCACGCCGCCGCCAGCGAGCCAGAGGCTGAAGCAGCGGGGGTGATGGTCGCGCCCGTAGTTGTTCGCCGTGATTTTCCCCTGGCTGTAGGCGGTGCGTCCGAATTCTCCACCCCAGACGACAAGCGTATCATCAAGCAGGCCGCGGCGTTTGAGATCGGTGATGAGTGCGGCGGAGGCCTGGTCGGTTTGTTTGCACTGGCGGGTGATTCCGCCGACGACATCGCCGTGCTGGTCCCAGCCTTGGTGGAAGAGCTGGATGAAGCGGACGTCGCGCTCGATGAGTCGGCGGGCGAGCAGGCAGTTGGCAGCGTAGGTGCCGGGCGTTTTGCTGTCGGGGCCGTAAAGGTTGAACGTCTCTTCGGTTTCGCCGGAGAGGTCGGTGGCGTCGGGCACGCTGGTCTGCATTCGGAACGCCATCTCGGCTTGCGCGACGCGGGCATCGATTTCCGGGTCGAGCTGCTGTTGGGCTTGGTAGCCGTTGAGTTTGGCGAGGGCGTCGAGCATGTCTCGGCGGACGTGCGGGGAGACTCCTTCGGGGTTGGTGAGGTAAAGGACGGGCTCTTTTCCGGCGCGGAATTGCACGCCCTGATGCTCACTCGGGAGGAAGCCCGCGCCCCAAAGTCGCGAGTAAAGCGGCTGGTCGCGGGAGGCATTTTTCGAGACGAGCACGATGAAGGCGGGCAGATTGTCGTTGAGGCTGCCGAGGCCGTAGGATGCCCACGCTCCCATGGAAGGGCGTCCAGGCACCTGGTTGCCGGAGCAAAAGAATGTGATGGCGGGATCGTGGTTGATAGCCTCGGTGTGCATGGTGCGCACCAAGCAGATTTCATCGGCGATTTTTTGCGTGTAGGGCAGCGTGTCGCTGATCTCGGTGCCGCAGCGGCCGCTCTTGGTGAAGTTCGCAAATGAACCGGCCATGGGCAGCAGGCTTTGGTTTCCGCTCATGGTCGAGAGGCGCTGGTTGCCGATGATTTCTTTGGGCAACGCTTTGCCGTGGCCCTCGCGGAGGACGGGCTTGAAATCGAACGTCTCCAAATGCGACGGGCCGCCGGCCTGGAAAAGGTAGATGACGCGTTTTGCTTTCGGCGCGAAGTGCGGCTTTGCGATGACGCCGGGGATGGCTGCGGCGGGCGCGAGTTGCGCCATGGCCATGGCTCCGAGGCCGAGGCCGGTCCTGCTGAGAAATTGGCGGCGCGTGCTGCGCATGAGATCGTCGTAGGAGTGCATGAGCGTTTAGCGGTTGGTGATTGCGGCGTCGGATGTGAGGAGCGTGGAGCAGACGATGGTCAGCGCCGCGAGTGCGGGATTTTCCTCGCCGCACACGGATTTCGCGGCGGGTTTGTCTGCGGTGTAGCGTTCGAGTTGCAGCGCGTGGAGCTTGGTGAGCGCGTCAATCTCCGGTTGCGCGGGAGTGCGTGAGGTGAGCAGGAGAAAAGCCTGCTGAATCTGCGGCGCGATTCCCTCCGGCTTTTCTTTGATCGCCCGCTTTGCAAGCTGACGCGCGCATTCGAAGAAGCTCTGGTCGTTTAGAAAAATGAGCGGTTGGAGCGGGGTGTTGGTGGTGAGCCGGCGCGGCTGGCAAATCTCGCGGCTGCCTGCATCGAGCGTGAGCATGCTCGGCGGCGGAGCGGTGCGTTTGCGATAGGTGTAGAGGCTGCGGCGGTAGAGTCCCTCGCCTTTGTCTGGAGTGTAATCGCCACCGGAAGCGCCGGCCTCGGACCACACGCCTGCGGGCTGCCACGGCTTGGCGCTCGGGCCGCCGATTTTCTCCACGAGCAGCCCCGCAGCGAGCAGCGACTGGTCGCGAATCGCTTCGCCGGAAAGCCGATACGATGGGCCGCGCGAGAGCAGCGCGTTCTTCGGGTCGCGCTCCCGCTTTTCCTTCGTGCTCACGGACGATTGCCGGAACGACGCGCTCATCACGATGCGCTTGAGCATCCGCTTCACGTCCCAGCCGGTGTGGGAGAAATCGTGCGCGAGCGTGTCGAGCAGTTCCTGATGGGATGGTGCGTCTCCTTGCAGCCCGAAGTTCTCCTGCGTGGTCACGATGCCGTTTCCGAAACACTGCATCCACAAGCGATTCACGGCGACGCGCGAGACGAGCGGATTCTTCGGGTCCGTCATCCACTGCGCGAGGCCGAGCCGGTTCTTTGGCGCTTTTGGATCGAGCGGCATCACCGCTGCGGGCGGCGCGGGTTGCACCGGACGCTTGAGGTCCGGCGAGGCGTAGTCACCGCGCGTCAGGATGTGAAACTGCCGGGGATGCGGCGAATCTTTCATGACCATGATCAGCGGGATCTGGTTAAGATAGTCGTCCTCCAGATTCTTGCGTGCGGCAATGATGGCCTGTCTCGCATTTGCTGCGTCCTCGTCCACACGAGCGAGCCAATGTTCACGCACCGCAGTCTTCGCCGGTGCGTCGCCGGCCTTTGCGGATTTGAACGCAGCCTCCATCGCCGGAGCGTGCAAATTTGCCACTTCCAGCGGCGACAGCGTCAGCCGGAAAACTTTCAACTCATCAATCAAGCCATTCGCGAACCCTCGGTCGTCGCGCGGTCTTGCACCGAGGCGCATGACCTCGGTCTTGATGCTCTTGTCCAAATGATCGTGCCGCACCGGCGCTGCCACGGGCTTGCCGTCGTAGTAGAGTTTGAGCCCTGCTGCGGACGAAGAGCCGTCGTAAGTCACGGTGACATCCACCCATTTGCCCACTGGAAAATCCTCCTGGGTCTCGATCGATGCCGCACATCCCGGCCACAGATGGATACAGCTCCAGCGCAGCTTTCCATTCTCCAGCAAAAGCTCGAATCCCGACGCGTCCGCCATCTGCGAAAACATCGCCGGGCCGGTATGGAAAACCAGCGCGCGCTCCTTTCGCTCCGGCGAAAAAAGCCGCAGCGACACGCTCAATGGCTGATGCCGGGTGATTCCCTTCACGCCATCGAGCTGCAGCACCGTATCGCCGTCGAACTGCATCGCGCCCGCCACCACGCCCGGCATCGCGGTGAGCTTGCCACCGGACATCGCCGCAGCCGCCGCGCCCGCCGCCGCGTTCGGCAACTTTCCGTCCACGATTGCGTCGAGCGTAAAATGGTCCGAGGGCACCGGCGCCGTGAGCGTCGCAGTGGCAGCGAGCCATTTCTCGAACGCCGCGTCGCGCCCGGCCAGCACGGTTTTCTCCGACGCGATGGCCGTCGCGAGTTGCGCCCGGCGTTTCTCAATTTCCGCGGTGTGCTTTGGTTCAATCAGCCGCATCGAAGGCTCCGGCGCAGTCGTGGAAAGCGAGTAAGGATACAGCCCGCACTCATCAATCTGCCCGAACATCGCGGCCATGCTGTAGTAGTCGGATTGCGGCAGCGGGTCGTATTTGTGGTCGTGGCATTTGCTGCATTCCATCGTCAGCCCGAGAAAGGCAGTGCCCGTCGTGTGGACGCGGTCCGAGATATACTCCTGGCGAAACTCCTGCTCGATCGAGCCGCCTTCCTGCGTCTGCCTGTGCAGCCGATTGAACGTAGTCGCCAGCGTCTGCTCCGTCGTTGCATTGGGCAGGAGGTCACCTGCGGTTTGCCACGTCACGAACTGGTCGTAGGGGAGATTTTTGTTAAACGCACCAATCACCCAATCGCGCCACGGCCAGACGAAGCAAGCGTTGTCCGACTGATACCCATACGTGTCCGCAAACCGTGCGACATCCATCCAATCCTGCGCCATCCGCTCGCCGTAGCGCGGCGAAGCGAGCAACGCGTCCACCTGCTTCTCGTATGAGTTCGGCGCGGTATCGGCGGCAAACGCCGCGAGTTGCTCCGGCGACGGCGGAAGCCCCGTGAGGACGAATGAAACCCGGCGCAACAAAGCAGAACGTTCCGCCTCCGCATTGGGCGTGAGATTCTGCGTCTCCAGCG